>JAHWKK010000023.1:0-23531 GCA_019347945.1 Acidobacteriota bacterium
TTATTCAGTTCATAGCGCGAATCTGACCGCTGATCTGATCCACGAGGAGCCGCTCAGGTGCAGTCCAACCGTTGCCCGAAGTGATCGCTCTTCTCCTTCGGAAGGGAAACTTTCGTGACAATTCTCCACGAGGAGTAGAATGCTTTTGAGCCCCAAAAATGCGCGATGAATCGAAAGACGAAGGTGTGACCCCCATTACCATGGTTCCCCAGGAATCCGCCGTCTCCGGGGCGTGCCCGCGCCGGTGAACGGGGATCGTTAGGCGGACGGAGAACTCGGGTATGGAGATCACTGACCTCAGCAGACAATCTGAGACTATTCTCGAGCAGGCCGCAGTGCTGCTGGTCGAGGGGTTCATCGAGCCGCGAGGGTGGCCCACGCTCGAATTGGCGCGCGAGGAGGTCGCGTCGGTACTCCGCACGGGCTTCGCACGCGCTGCGCTGGATGGGGGCACTCTGCTGGGCTGGATCGGCGGCCTGCCCGAGTACGCTGGGCGCGTGTGGGAGTTGCATCCGATGGTCGTTCGACGTGAGTACCGCCGCCGAGGAATCGGACGCGCGCTGGCAGAGGCATTCGAGATCGAAGCCTGCAGCCGCGGCGCGTTCACTGCAACACTCGGTACCGATGACGATGCAGGGATGACGTCTCTGGCGGACATCGATCTGTACGACGATGTCCCGCGGCATATCGCGGAACTCCGGGACCTCGGACGCGATCACCCCTTCCTGTTCTATCGAAGACTGGGTTACGTCGTCACGGGAGTCATGCCCGATGCGAATGGCCGTGGACGGCCCGATATTTACATGTCGAAGCGACTTCGGACGGGCGGCTGATGTCTCGGTACGACGGAGTGACCGTATGAAAGTTGGGTAGACCCCAGTTTTCGCAATTTTCGACACGCTCGAGCGGACTGCGGCCTCGCTTTCTGCTACTCTATTTTCACTGCCGCTGGGTCGGCCGCAGCCGCTCAGCGCGAACGGTTAAGCAGGATCATGGAACCAGAGATATCAGCCGATGAGGCGTTGAGAAAATCGAGAGCCGATCGCCGTGCTCATGCTAAGCGGATGCGGGAGCGCGCATCGCGGGTGGCGACGATCTTCGGAATCAGCGATAGGTTTCGCGCAGACTGGGTGCGCCATAACGCCAATCATCTCGCCGTCTGCTCGTGCTGGATGTGCGGCCACACGCGACAGAATTTCGGACCACCGATTAGCGAAGTTCGTCGGATCATGGCTGCGGAGAGCACCAATCCGACATCCCGCTAACAGGTCGAGCGGACCAGCGCACGTTCGACCTTACTCAACTTTGAAACGCTGGTGGGCGTGCGTTGGCCGCTCACCCTCAGCCGTTAGACCGCTGTCCAAATACGAATGGGGACTTTAAGGGGCGACGAATGAGACGGAGTCTGGGATTTGGGCTTCTCGTACTCTGCTTCGCTTGCGCGCCAGCAGTTGAGCGTGCGCTGGCAGAGATTAGCGCGGTCGAGGCCGCTGCGTCGGAGTTTGTCGGTTACGCGCACGCGTTCGATTATCCAGCCATGCGGGCTAATGCAACGCCCGACTTTGAAATCCTCATTTTCGGTCAACGAATGGGGATGGACGAGTTCGAGGCTCTCCTTCGTGGATTGGAAGAGAGACGGGGGGACAACCGCTAAACGACTACAACTTGGAGAATTTCAATACCAAGATCGTGGGTGACGTAGCGTACACAACCTGGGCGTCTCCGAATTGGCTGGAATCCGCCATCTTCGTTCGAGTCGACGACCGGTGGCTCATGGATCGGGCTGCATCCATACCAAAAGCGGATAAGAGCGCACGATGACGACCCGGCGGCACCGCCGAAGAAGCCCATCAGTGCAGGAGTCAACGCGGTGAAAAGAAGATGCATTACGACGTAGTAATCGTGGGTGCGCGCTGTGCCGGCGCTGCTCTTGCCACCTTCTTGGCGCGATCAGGAGTGCGCGTTCTGGTGGTGGATCGCAATCCACTTCCATCCGACCAGGTCCTCTCGACCCATACGATTCACCCTCCTGGCGTGGACATCCTTGATGACCTTGGGGTCGGTCAACCTGTTCGTTCAGTCACGCCCAAGAGTTTCATCGTCGGGAAGAGGGTCACACCTTCGTTATTCGGTTCAGTCGTGCGAATCTGACCGCCGAGGTGATACACGAGGAGTCGGTCCAGATGCAGGATCGTCGCTTGTTGCTCATGCGCACGGGAAGAGGGTCACACCTTCGTTATTCGGTTCAGTCGTGTCCACCGGAAGTTGGGGTCACAGCCAGAAAATCAACTTAACTGCGATCGGATCATTTCTAGGGTGGCATAGGGTCACACCTTGCTGATCGAGGATCGATCAGTTCGAGGCAGTGGTGGTACTGTGGCGCTCGTAGATCTCCCTTAGAGCTACGGTCTGCTCCTCCAGCCGCTTTGCCAGCGATGCGTACCGCGGATGCTTTCTGACCTCGAGCAGATTGGAATCATTCTGAAAGGTCCAGAGGGATGGAAATCCATCACGGGCTGCCCGCTCGAGCCAGTCGATAGCTGCCTCCTGGTCTCCGAGCAGTGAATAGGTGGAGCCGATGAGGTAGGCGATGTGGTGAAAGTGGCCGAGACGTTCTTCGCGATCCCGCAGGGCCGCCTGGACAAGACCCAGAGCTTCTTCTCTTTCTCCTCGCTTCGCCGCGAGGAGCGCACGGACCACTGCGGGATAGCCGCTCTGGTTCGACGGCAGCTCGCGCAGAAGCTCTTCAGCCTCGTCAATGCGGCCGGCGCAGGCCAGAGCCTCAGCTCGTGACGCAGACGGCAAGGGGGATAAAGCTTCCACGGCGGCTTCGCACTCTCCGCGCCAGAGCTTGATATGCGCGTGCCGCGATGCCCACTTGGGTTTACTCGGATCGAGATCACGCGCGAGCTCGATCTCGCGCTCGGCCTCATCCATGAGCCCGACGTGAGCCAGGATGATGGCAGCCATCGCGTGACCCTCCGATGACCCTGGGTCGAGAGCGATCGCGCGCTGGGCATCCACGAGGGCTTCGCGGTGAGGAAACCCTCGGACGGGGGTCCAGAGCAGCGTCGAACGCGCCACATAAGCATCCGAAAGCTTCTGGTCGATCGAGAGTGCTTTCTCGATCGCGAAAAATGCCCTTTCTTCCCATTCAGGTGTCGGCTCCCTGTAGAAAAAACGGGCACTGTATGAGCGGGCGAGTGCTGCCCATGCTTTGGCATGATCCGGCTTTCGACGGACGACCTCTTCCAGTGCAGCGATGGTCCGTAGATCCTCTCCGCCATGTTTTTCACTCAGATACCGGCTGCGGATGTACAGATCCTCGACCGACTCGATCCGGGTCTCGGTCGGTCCGGCGTCGCGATGCGTGAGCCATGCGCCGGTGCCAGCCGCCGCGAGCAGAAGGACCAGGGCCGGTGCCATCCAGCGCCGATTCCTCAGCTTTCGGCTGATCGCAGGCGCTCCAGCCGCAATGGCCCTTCCCGACGAACTGTCGCGGAGGAGTCGCTGAAGCTGAGCGCGCAGCTCGGACGCACTCTGGACTCTCAGCTCCACCCGCTTCTCGAGGGCGGCCAGAATCGTCTGCTCGAGCTCGCGGGGAACTTCGCGGTTCAGCTCGGAAGGGGAAACCGGCTCGCGGTTGAGGATTCCGTCGAAGATCGAGGCGTGAGTGGCTCCCTCGAATGGACGCTGACCCGTCGCCATCTCGTAGAGAACTGCTCCCAGCGAAAAGATGTCGGAGCGAGCGTCCACCGCTTCCCCTCGCGCCTGTTCCGGCGACATGTAGGCGGTCGTGCCGAGCGTCGTTCCGGGGATGGTGAGCTCGTCCCTCCGGATCTGCGTGGAAAGGTCATCGCCGGGACGAGAGGTGAGATGCGGCTTCGGCTCGAGCCGCGCCAGTCCGAAATCGAGAAGCTTCGCGTCGCCCCGGGAAGTGACGAAGATGTTCGCCGGCTTCACGTCGCGGTGGATGATGCCCGCGGAGTGCGCAGCATGAAGCGCGTCGGCGATCTGAGTTCCCAGAACGAGCACCCGCTCGACCGGCAGCGGCTTACCGGAGATCAGGTGCCTCAGCGTCTGACCTTCGAGCTTCTCCATCACGAGGAACGGTCGCCCTTCGTGCTCACCGATGTCGTGAATCGTGCAGATGTGCGGATGATTCAGAGCTGACGCAGTCTCCGCTTCTCTCTTGAACCGCTGCGTCGCGGCGGCATCATAGCCGGCGTCCTCCACCAGAAACTTCAGTGCGACTTTCCGGTGAAGGCGCTGGTCTTCGGCTTCGTACACCACTCCCATGCCGCCGGCTCCGAGCTGGCTCACCACGCGGTAATGCGAGACGATCTCGCCGATCATGTACCGGTCATTCTAGTGCAGGGGTTTCGACATCCCGGCCCGCCCTCCGTTCAAATTTCACCTTCACGCCGGTGTGCCGCCACCGGATCTCGGTGGTCGACTCAGCCTCCGGGAGTGGTCAGCCGCCACAGACGCCGAGATTGTTGCGGTGGTGGTGCATGCGTCTGCCAGACGGACCGGGACAGATACACCGAGCTCGTACCGATGCCGGAGGATCCCAGCGGTGATTCGTGGGGCCGGTTGCTCGAGCGCCGGCCGGATCTCTGCCTCGGAGGAAGCGCGCCTGTGACGTCTGGCGAATCCGGACTATTCGGCAGGTGGCAACGGAACAGAAGCGTGATCGATCAGGTACACCCACCTCCCATCCCGTATTGCCTTCACGTCGGTGTGGCGCCCGATGATCTCGGTGGTCGAGCCATCGGGTCCGGGAACGGTGAGCCGCCATTTTCCATAGCCGATGACCACGTCGCCCGCAGGCATCTGGTGCGACTCGAACAGCTCGATCTTCGCTCCCGGCAAGGCAGCGAGTAATCCGGCGTTGGATCGCCTGATGGCTTCGATTCCTCGCGCTTCGAGTTCTCCGGCAGGGAAGAGGACGGCCTCGGGGCTGTTCCAGTTCAGGTTCGACAATGCATCCGCATCCCCTCGATTGAACGCCTCGACGAACGCGCGATCGAGAGCTCGGGCTGCGGCAATCATCTCTTCGGGATCATCCTGCGGGACGGATGCGCATCCCGACGCGAATCCGAGGGAGGCGGCAAGGAACAGGTATACGATGGCATGCTTCATACGTCACTCCTCAATGTAGAAAACGGGTCAGTCTCGCAACTGGCCGCGGGTCGAGCTCAACAAACTTCACCGGTCATGTTCCACTTCGGGAAGGATACTCCCGGCCGGTCGGCCAGTCTACGCCCGAAACGGCGGTCGGTACGAGATCTTCGAAGCGGCGATCACAAGCTACCACCTCCAGACCGGACGCGCGAGCAGTCGCGACGATGATTCGATCAGCCGGATCACCGTGGAATGACTCCCGAAGTCGGTCGAGACTCACCGGTACGAGCCGCGCGACGATACGACTACGAGCCGCGCGACGACACGACCGTGACGCTCCGCGTCGATGGACGTCTGCGCCCGCTCGATGTTTCTCATGACTTCGATCAATCGCGTCTTCAGGTCAGTGACTGAAATGGTCATCTGCGTTTATGAACTGGCAATCCCCCGCATATTTCTCCCCGCTCCTGACGATCGTCGGCTCACCTCTGCAGAGGATGCTGCCATCGCACCTGAGGGAATCGGTTGAAATCGGCGTCCGTGGTGACGAGCGTGCAGCCATGTTCGATGGCCACCGCGGCGTGCTGAGCGTCGGCGGCAAGCTTGCCTGTGGCTCCACTCTGCCGGCAGAGTCGCTCGAAGATCTGCATGTGTTTCGGGCCGGGAGCCACCACTCGGGCCTGCGGACGCATCACGAGCTCACCGATGAAAGCGAAGGCCTCCTCCAGAGTGGAGGGTCTGACAAAAATCCGCGGATTGGTCACGATGCGGACCACCCCTCCCAGAGCCAGAACGGAGAGTGCGAAGGGCGCCTGTCCGGTCGCCAGCTCCCGGAGCCACGACGCGAATGCGGGATGCTCGGGCGTCGAGTCTTCCCGGTGAGCATAGATCAGGACGTTGACGTCCGGCAGCAGCACGCCTCAACCCTTCTCGCGCCAGCGGTCCTCGTCGTCCGCTACCTCGAGCTGGCGAGGGCGGTCCAGATCGGCTCCTGGTCGCGTTCCCGATCCACCGACGGTCACCAGCCGAAAGGGTCTTTCCTCCTCGGGTTTCTGACGTTTCAGAGCATCGTCCAGGATCGCCGCGATGTAGGCACTGACGCTCGTCCCGGCCTCGGCGGCCCTCGCCCTGACGGCCTCCGCCAAACGGTCTTCGAGGGAAATTGTGGTTCTCATATGCACAGCATAACATTATTACATCACTGCATAATTTCGGCGGAGCGGAGGGGTCAAAACAACTGCCATTAAGACGGTAGAAGTTGGTGCGCTCCGAGGTCCGGATTGCTAACTGTCCGTCAATCCATGGGTATCGGGGGCGTATCTGTCACCGGGGGAGATGCCGGGACGATTTCGTCCACGATTTTTCCCGTCTCGTCCAGGAATGAAAGGCTGGCCCTGCCGTCAGGTTCGACCTGGAGCACCATGCGGCGCCTGCCTTTGCCGTCCATGAGCGCGAGCGTGGATATCCCGTCGGCACCTCGACCGAGCCACGCTCGTCTGTATACCTCCGATCCGGTCGGGCTATCCGTCACCGACACTCCGGCGAATCGATTTTCGTGATCCTCCACACCGATGAGTTGGACGACCTGATTGGCTTCATATCGGTCGAAGGAGAGGCTGCCGCCGGAGTCAATGATCCGGCCCTGCTCGTCCCGCCGCCCGCCAAAGATCAGCCCGCCGATCTCCGACGACTCATCGTTGAGAAAGATCATGCCCGCCTGAGATCGTTCGAACGGCCGCTCTTCCCCTCTGACGATGATTCCGGGGAGCCGTTCATGGTTCGAGATCACCATCCGCAATGTTCCGTCGGGCTCAACGATGTTGATGCGCTGAACGGTCAGTTCCTCCATGGGAGCATCCGACGGTGTCAGCCCGCTGACGAGAAAAGATGCCAGAAGGAGAGTCAGAGTCATTGAATAGATCATCAGAGCTCGTTGCCTTGGTCCGTTCATCACATTCCCTCAAGGTTTTAGGTTCGAGTGCCCGGTCTTCGTTTTTCCTTGTCGATTGTAGATGTTCGTGTGAAAAGGGCGGAGAGTTCTACGAAGGGGTAGGTCGCGAACGGACCGGGGTTTAGGGTTCACCCATTGGGCGCACACCTTCACGACGGGTCGGTATAGGGTATAGGGGGTCGCACCTTCGTTATTCGGTTCCAGTCGCGCGCGAATCTGACCTGGCGAAAGTAGATCGCAAAGTTGGGGTCAAACCTTGAAACTCAACTTAACGCTGGTGTGACGAGGCTGCCAGCCGATCCGGCCTCGCCGCTACTTCACGGCGTCGAGCTCGAGCCACTTCATTCGCATCCGCTCGAGCATCGCCTCGAACCGCGGATCGGCGCGAACCCGATCGAAGAACCAGTCATGCTCAGCAATGTAGGGGTACGCCGCGTAGCCGCGTCCGATCGCGATATCCATCCACTTCACCGCTCGCTCCGCATCACCCAGCAACCCGAACGCCTCGGCGACCCACGAGGCGTACTGCATGTCATGACTCGCGGTGGCCGCTACCGCATCCGTGAACATCTCATCGAAGCGCTCGCGGTCGCCCTCGGCGCCGAAGCGCCACATCGCCGAGATCCGGGTGAACGGATCCTCCGGCGCCCGATGCAACAATTCCTCGGAGACTGCCGCTGCCTCGTCGAATCGACGGGCGAACATCAGAAGCTGGATCCGATAGGCCGTCTCGAACGGCACTCTCTCGTCGAGGTTGCGGAAGCCCTCCAGCGCCTCATCGAACTTCCCTTCCATGTTCGCGAGAATCATCGGCATCCACCTGCTCAAATAGCCCATGGGGTCGAGCGAGCGGAGCCGCGCGATCAGCGGACGTGCCCTGTGATTGCGACCCGTAAGAACGAACAGCGCAGTCAGTATCCCGAGCGAGTCCACGTCGTTCGGCTCCTTTTCGAGCGCAGCGCTGAGGAGTCTCGAGGCGGTGGCTGGATCGCCACGTGAGAGCGCCACCAGTCCGCGAAGCGCGGTCGCCCGCGGAGAGCCGGGCTCGAGCTGCTCGATTCTGTCCGCCAGCTCGGCGGCGCCACCGAGCTGCGCGGGATCGGGCCTCACGCCGGCGTTGAAGTATTGCCAGTGAATGATTCCTTTTGTCGCGAACAGCAGCGCGTTCTCGCCCGCCAGCTCCAGCGCGCGGTCGATCTCCGACATGGCCGCGTCCAGCGTCTCTCCGCTGAAGTTGAACATGTTCTTTCGCGCGCGGAGATAGCATTCGTATGCCCGTATGTTCTCGATGGGACGCTCGCGAATCTTCCCGCTCTCTTCGGGGGTCAGCTTCAGACGGAGCTCCGCAGCGATCCCGCGAGCCACATTCTCCTGAATGTCGAAAATCTGATCCATCGTGCCGTCGAACTTCTCGGCCCAGAGCGTTACGTCGTTGCCAGCATCGAGAAGCTGCACGGTCACTCGCAGTCTCTCGCCGGCGCGGCGAACGCTTCCGGTCACGAGATACTCGACACCGAGAGCCGTTGCCACGGAAGGAGCGGGCTCGCTGGTTCCCCTGAACTGCGCCGCCGATGCGCGCGAGATCACTCGCAGCGACGCGATCTTCGACAGATCCGTGATGATCTCCTCGGCGACTCCCTCACCGAGGTAGTCGCTGTCCTTCGACGGGCTGAGATCGTCGAATGGAATGACGGCGATCGACTTGCCTCCGGCTCGAGGCGTGAGCAATCGCCCAGATGAAGGTTCGCGCAAGGCGTGAGAGAGGTCGGCGGCCACATCCCTCATCGACTGGTAGCGCCTCTCGCGGTCGCGCTCGAGGCAGCGGCCGACGATGGACTGCAGCTCGCCGTCCGTGGCCCTATCCAGTGGCTCCAGTGCTTCGTGAAGAATGCAGCCGAATGAATAGATGTCGGCGCGGTGGTCGACCTCGAGCCCCTGAGCCTGCTCGGGCGCCATGTATCCCACGGTTCCGACCACCAGTCCCGGCTCCGACTTCATCGACCGGATCGCGGTCGCGCCGTCTTCCCCCGTGGTGCCGGCCGCCACGTTGCGCTCGATCAGCTTGGCGAGCCCGAAGTCGAGAACTTTGGCGTAGCCGTCCGCGGAGATCATCACGTTGTCCGGTTTGAGATCGCGGTGAATGATCCCTGCCGCGTGCGCCTTCGCGAGCGCTTCGGCGACCTGACGCAGCCACTCGACCAGGGGCGCGCGATCGCGAATTCGAGTGAGTTTGTTGCGCAGCGTCTCTCCGTCGACGAGCTCCATCGCGAGGTACCAGGTACCGGATTCGGAGCCGATGTCATAGATGTGGAGGATGTGTGGATGATTGAGCGCCGACGCCGCCCTGGCTTCCCGCTCGAACCGGGGAATCGCATCGGGGCGGGAGAGCAGCGCGGGCGAAAGAACTTTCACGGCGACGTCGCGATCGAGACGTCGATCGCGCGCGAGGTACACCTGGCCCATGCCGCCGCTACCGAGGAGCGAGACGATCTCATAGGGACCGAGCTTCGAGCCGGCTTCGAGGATTCGGTGACTATTCACTGGCGGTCAGGCTGGCGGTCAGCAGGGTCGGGCGCGCGGGCCTGCCGCCAGCCCTTCGCGAAAGGCGGGTCAACACTGGTTTATGGTACAGGCTTTCTCTTTCCCTCTGGTTGCCGATGAGACCCACGCGTGGATAGCGAACGAAGGTGTGACAACTACCCATGAAATCCGAGCTCGGTTGATAGAATCGCGGCATGCGGAAATCCCTGATCGTGGTCGCCGCATTCAGCCTCGCATTGCCGGCGATCTCCTCGAAGGCGATCGAGATCGGGCCGTTCGAGATTCACGACAGCTTCTGGGTGAGTCTCCATCAAACGCTGCTCGCGGAGGCGGGCGGGTACGATGACCTCGATCTGTCCGTGCTGTCGCAGCCGGAGGCCGTCGCGTGGGACGCTGCGGTCAAGGCGTATCGGGATGCCGTGGATAGGGGGAGCCCACATTGGGCGCCTCCGATGATGGTAACGAGCGATGCGCTCACGCAGGTTGCCGATGACGCCACGATCCTCGGGGTCGACCCTCCGATGGCGGACGCGCTGAAGTCGGTGGCAGACATCTATCGGAAGCGCTGGTGGGACGCTCACTCGAAGGCCAATGCGTTCTTCATCTCCCTGGTGTCGGGGATGCTCGAGGAGAGCGCTGCGGAGCTCATTGCTGCGCACGAATCGGTCTACGGTGAAACGTGGCCCGAGCGGGTCCGAGTGTACGTGGCTCCCTATGGAGGCGCGCTGGGGGCCTACACCATGGAGGGGAAGCTGGGCGGCTGGATTGCGACGGTGTCGAGTCTCGATCGTGGCCACCATGGTCTGGAAGCGCTCGAAATCATCTTTCACGAATCGTCGCATTCCATCGTGCATCCACGATTCGGAACGGTATCCGAGGCGCTCCGAAAGGCGGCAGGGGAAGGGAACGAGCCGCCACGGGATCTGTGGCACGCGATTCTTTTCGCGACGACGAGCGAGCTCGTCCGCAGGTACCTCGGGGAGCGGGGCATCGAGTACACGCCGTTCGCGGAGGATCTGCTGACGCGAGCCTGGCCGCAATACCGCGAACCGATCGAGACGCACTGGTACCCGTATCTCGACGGTGAGGGAACGCTGGAGTCCGCGATCGCGAACGTCGTCGCGGCCGTCGGGGAGTGAGCTCGTAAAGGAATCGATAAAGAACGTCCTGGCGAGCACTCTCTCGCCATGATTGCTTCCAGACAACTGACGGCGCTGATCGAACGGGATGGCGACGGTTATGTGTCGCTGTGCTCCGTTCGAGTACGGACGCCGTACCTGTCGACGCGCGCGTCCTACCGCGCCCGACCTCCGAACCTTTCCGGGATCGTCATGTCGAGATTGTCGACGAGGAAGGTCAACCGGTCGGCGAATTCTTCGATCGCCTTCGACGTCGGTTTCCCTCCGCCGTGTCCCGCCCGCGTTTCGATGCGGATCAGAACCGGGTCCCCACCCGCATGCGCCTCCTGCAACCGCGCCGCGAACTTGAAGCTGTGGCTTGGGACGACACGATCGTCGGTGTCCGCGGTCGTGACCAGCGTCGCCGGATAATCAATTCCTTCGCGCAGGTTGTGATACGGCGAGTACGCATGGAGTGCCGCGAACTCTTCCGGATCATCGGTTCAGTCGTGCGAATCTGCCACCGGGGTGATCCACGGGAATTGACACGGAATCCGTGCGCACCGGTCGCGGTGGGTTGGCTTCGGTCCGGCTCATGAATTCGCCCAGGATGGCGGGGAGCCGGAAGTCTCCGCGCGACCGCGATCCGTCCAGTCAAAATACCTCAGTCGGCGCTCCGCGCGCCCCGCCAGCAGAACCTACGGGTGTTGGACCGCCGAGCTCTGCCTGTGAGGAACCGGGCCGTGCTATTCTGCCCCCTCGCTCCGAGCAAAATCCACATTTCTTCACCACCGAGGGTAGGAAAACGTCCCGCTCGCCCACTGAGGTAGGTGAAAGCGACAGGAAGTTTTCGCAGCGACAGGGTACCGGAGGGTCTCGTGCGTCATTCATCGTTCATGACGGTCGTCATGACAGCAGCAGCTCTCGCCATCGCGGTTTCCGCATCGGCCGGGGAGGCAGCGCTGTTTCCCGAGCCGCTTCACCTGACACGCTCCATCACCGATCCGATCTCCGGAACGACTCATCGGATCGACGAGTACTACGGCGGCAACCGCGTCATCGTCATCAGGGGCGATCGGACGACGATCACCGACTACGCCACGCAGTTGATCATCGAGATCGACCGCCGCGCCGGAACGTTCAGCCGGACGTCGTTCGAGGCGATAGCTCGCGCACGCGAAGACCTCGGACCAATCGCGAGGGAGGTTAAGGTCGGGCGCAACGACTCATCCGGCGAGCTTCGCCCCGTGCGAGCGGCTCCGCGGAACGTTGCAAATCGAATGGCCGAGACGTGGGTCGTGGAAATGCCTGCCGGTCGATTCAGCGGGCTGACTCGGGTCGAGGTTAGCATCGATCGTTCGATTCGAATCAGCGCGGCGGCGGCGGAAGTGATGGCCGGAGCGCGCTTTCCGAATCGAGGCGGCGTGATCTCGGACGTCGTGATGGATGTTTCATCACCGGCAGAGAGCGATCGGCGCTCGCACGCCCTTTCCGTCGAGCAGATCGTCACATGGTCGATCGATGGTGAGGAGCTCCGGCTCGTCACCCGAGTCGACCGGATCGATTCGGAGCTGCCGTCCGCCGAGCTCGTTGCGATTCCGGAAGGCGCAAGGGAGATCGAGGGAGATCTGGTGGCGATGCAGAGGATGCATCGCGAGCTCGATTCGCTTCCGGGCGTGGAGAACAGGCGTTGACCCCAGCCTCGCGCGGCCTTCGGTCACGAGGGCTCGGACTTCTGCTCATCATGCTGAGCAGCGTTCCTCTCTTCGCCGGCTCGCTCGCCTCCGATAGGCTGACGATTCTCGGCGCATCACTCGAAGTCGAGACGACCGCGGCGACAGCTGGAATCGGATTGCCGACGTCGATCCAGACGATCTTTTCCGGCCAGAAGAACGAGCTCGCGCCGGTCGTTCCCGATCTGGTTGCGGTAGGAGAGCTCACCGGGCCCGGACTCGACGAGCCGGTGCGGATGACGACCGCACCAGGGCATGCGTTCCAGATCCCGGGGCTCCCGGCAGAGGGCGTTTACACGCTGCAGAACATCCGGTTGCTGCGTGCGGGAGAGTTCGTGCAGTACGCCTCTCCGCCGGTCGCCACCATCACGGTCGCGGACGTCTTCCAGACCTCCCTCAAAGTCCGCCGTCTGACGCCGGAGGAGATGCGTGCCCGCGGCATCATGCTCGACGCCACCAACTACGAAGTCTATGAGTACACCTTCCAGTTCGTGGTGAATGGAGAGGTCATCGAAGTCCCGTATCCGGTGATCATTGACACGCGAACGCGCGAGATCATCATTCCGGACGAGGAGAAAAAGTACGTTTTGCCGGTACCGGAACAGACGAAAGTTCCTCGATGGGATCCTCCGCGGGTCTACGAAAAAGAGCTCGTCCCGAAAAACGTCGAGGACCTTCCCCCGGCTCCGCAATCGCCGAACGAGCTCGACCCGCGACCGGCGCGACCGAGCATTCCCGCCGCGATCGTCATTCCGAACGAGTTCGCGGTACTCCATCAGTTTTTCAGTGTGATCGTCGCGGTCTCGAACGGAGCGCCGAATGGAAGTAACGTCGTTCTCGATTCGGTCACCGCACATCTCGCTACCGAGCCGGGATTGCGACTGAAGCAGACCGAGCCGGCCGTATCGTTCGGTTCCGCCGTACCGATCGTCGATGCGGAAAATGGTGTCACCTTCCTCGTCGCACAGGCGAGCGGCGAGGCGGAGTACATCCTCGAGGCGCTCGACTCCGGGCTTCATGCGATCGACGTGGAGATCAACGCCACGTACCAGGTGCCGGGTCAGGCGGACATTCCGCTCCGTGCCGAGCAACGCGCGTCGATCATGGTGCACGATCCGCGCTTCAACATCACGTTCTCGCATCCCGACACGATTCGCGACGGGATCGAATATTCGACGCACACCTTCGTGACCAACATGAGCCCGTCGCCACAGACGATCCGGCTCTCGACTGGTATCCCGATCTGTCCCGCCACACTCGGCAACGTCTGCCAACCGGTCGGCTCTCCCGAGTATCACGAGCGGACACTCGATGCGGGAGCAACCGGGATCATCGAGTACCGGCTCGTTCCCTCGATCACAGGCCACGTCTTTGCGACCGCAGGATCGGTCAGCGATGATTCGATCAGCGCTGCGGTCGAGCTGTCGATGGGTGTCAGCGCGACCGGGCTGCCGCTCTCACCCGCGACGCTGATCATGCCGTGGTACGCGCGGTACGTCGACTCGACGGTCGTCGACGACTATCGCCGATTTCTCGGTTTGGGATACGGCCTCGCGACGGCCCCGCTCAACAATGCAACCGCGAAGTTTCCGCGGGTGACGCGCGGCGACATCTTTCGTCGTGCGGTCGACATCGCAGGCGCCGGACATCAGTCGTTCATCGGCGAGAACGAGCTCGACGCACTTGCCGGTCTTTCGCTCGACATGCTCGGAAACCAGATCCCGCTGGCGGAGTACGACGAGCTGCGCCGGCAGGAAGCGACGGCGGCAACCGCCGCGGCTACGCTCACCGGAAGGATCGCGACAGCCGCCGTAGCCGAAGGTCTCGATCATGCCGCGCTCGTACGTCGTTACGCGGAATCGACGCTGTGGCGCCAGTCTCATCTGCTCGCAATCGGTTACGCGACCGCCGGTACGACTGAACCCTTCTCCCTTGCGGTCGAGGGCCGGGAAAGTGGCGGCATTGCCTCCGGTACGAATCTCGAGGAGACGACCACGCGGACTCTGCCCTTTGCCGACATCAACGCGATCGATCTGCAGAATGGACAGTACGCGGAGATGGCTCAGTCAGGAATGTGGGCGGAAGACTACGACGTCGTCGTGACCCCGCACGTCACCGGGTTCGTCGATCTGGAGATCGTATATCCCGATGCAGCCGGAGAGGCTCTCCTCGCACGTTTTACAGTGAGCGGGACTGCGGGAGAGCCGATCAGGATCACAGTAATAGCAGGATCTTCGTTACTCGAGGCGCGCGATTCGAGTGGCGTAATCGTGGCGACCGCGATCAGCGAAAAAGTTAGCGCCCCGGCTCTCGACATTCTCGGCGTGCGTCAGGACCTTCACAAGGATCAGGGTGGTCATAAAGTATCGGTTCTCTTCAATCGTCCGGTCGGCGTCGCCGATGGGGTCGACCTCCTCGGTCTCTTCAGCGGCTCAGTCTCATTGCAGACGACCGGGATCGACTACAACGGAGAACGCCCGATATCAGCGGCCGCGATCCAGGAAGGGAGCCGGATCGTCGACCTCACATTCGACCATTCGCTCCATGTAAATGCGTCCTATACGCTCGAGACCGGGGGCTTCATCGATCCGATTCTCGGAGGAGAGCCGCTGTTCGCACCGGCGCCGATCGCGATCGACAATGATCGCCCCGCCGCGATCATCTTCGGGCAGGTACTGGCGGGGAGTGGCGAGCCGATCCCGGGAAGCCAGGTTCGTCTGAATACGAAGGACGGGGTCCAGTACGACACGGCGCGAGATCCCGATGCAGCGTTCCTGTTCGAGTACGTCCCGAAAGACATCGACGCGGGATATGACGGTTCGTTCGGTCTGCGCGCGGTCACCCCTGAAAAGAAAGGAACGAGCTTCGATGGTGCTGTCCGCCTGCCGGGTCGAGTGACGATCGTCAACCTCACGTTCCTCGGGCGCGGATCTGCACAGGGTTACGTTCGTTACGACGACGGCAGTGCGGTCCCGGGTGCCGCGATCACGATCGGCAGCACGATGTTCGATCAGTTCCGCTCCACAACGGCCGACCAGAACGGGTTCTATTCGGTGGTCGATCTCCCGGTCGGCCCGCTCACGTTCACCGCTCGTGACGATGACGGAAACGTCACGCACGCCGCTCGCGAGCTGACGGCGCCGGGAGAGGTGCTCGAGCAGAACCTCGAGATCTTCCGGCAGCCTTTCCCCGAGACCGGCACGGTCAGAGGGGTCATCCTGCGCTCTGACGACCTCACCCCGGTCGCCGGGGCGCGCGTCGGGGTCTATACGCAGGGCTTCGGCCTCGTAGACGGTTACACGGGAACAGATGGGCGATTCTCTTTCGAGGACGTTCCCTCCGGGTTCATCACGGTACTCGCCTCGGAGTGGTCGATCTCGCGTCAGAGCATTGGGGTGGACTTTGATCTTGCTCCGGGAGAGACACGAGACGTCGAGCTGATTCTGCAAATCGCAGACACAGAACTGGCCTCCAGGGTCGAGGGAATCGTCTATCGCGAAGATCTCGAGCACCTCGGAGACGCCTCCTTCTACCAGCCCGTTGCGAGTGCCCTCGTGCAGATCGAGGGAATGCAGGTCGTCACGGCCGACGCGAACGGCCGCTTCGCCTACGACGCGGTGCCGACGAGTCTGGGTGGCCGAACCGTATCGGCGTGGGATCCCGTCACGCAAAGGATTGGGAAGACGCTCGTTCCGACTCTGACGTCGGGCGAGACGAGCTCCGTCTCGATCCTCGTTCCCGCGGTGCAGAGTGAAGGGCGGGGGACTCTCCGGATCCGTCTCCTCGACGCGTGGAACCAGCCCGTTTCGGGCTATCGCGTCATAGAGCCCGGTTTCCCGCCACTCGTCCTGGACCCGGCTGTCGCCGGCGAGCCGGGCGTGTACGAGATCCCCGACGCGAAACTGAATCGCCGCTACGACATCTGGGCAGTTCCTCCTCGGACGTGGAACACGAACGATCCCGCCGATGCCGGACCGTACGGTGATCAGTTCGTGAAGGGTTCCGCGACACTCGAGTTCGACGGGCAGATCCTGACGAAGGTCCTTCGCCTGCCGGGCGAGGGAACCGTCGACGTCTCTCTGAAAGCGGACATCGACCTCATTGGTGACGTCGAAATGCGCTATCAGGCATGGGATGAGGCCTCTCAGTCGACCAGGACGAAGTACAGGAGCGCCTCGACCGAAGTAAATGGTCTCGCGGGCGCGGCGAGATTCGAGAAGGTGCCCGCATCGATTGGCTACAGCGTCTCGAGCCTCCATCCGACGTACGGTTATGCGGCTGCGAGTGGAAGGCTCGAGTACCAGAACGACAGCCGCGCGCATCAGCTCCAGCTCTCGACTCTCTCTTCGGTCGAGGGTTACGTCTACGCCATAGACGGCATCACTCCGATCGCCGGGGCCACCGTTCGTCTCTCCGACGGCCGTACCGATCAGGGCTCGCAGATCACCGCGCCGGACGGAAGTTTCCGCTTCGATGCGGTGGGTCCGGGAACGAGCTTCATCGTGATGGCTGAGCACACGCAGAACGGAACTTACCGTGTCGGTCGTGCGAACGGTTCGACTCCATCCAATGGTGGTCCCGTCTCCGGCGTGAGCATCGTAATGAAACGACAGGGGCAGGTTGAAGGTCGTGTCGTATACGAGGCGTACAAAGTCTTCGATCCTCTGGATTCCTCAAACAATGTTCCGGACGACACACCGGAAGACCTGAGTGACAACGCTCCCGTTCCGCTCGCGAAGTTCCATCTGCGCGAGCTCAGTTATCCCTTCAGAACATTCGGCAGCTCGAGTGCTCCGCTCACCACGGACGAGGCGGGAGCCTTCTACATCGGAAATCTCTTCGAAGGTGGCCTGCGTGTGTCTGGCTGGGATTCGGGGAATCAGGAGCTCCGCGGTGACTGGTCTGGCGTGATCACGACCGAGGGAGAGAAGCTTCGTCCGATCATTGCGATCGGAGACGGCGGGGTCGGCGAAGTCTCCGTAGAAGTCGTCGACCCGAACGATCTTTACGCGCCGGTGGCAAACGTCGAGGTGACTCTGCGTATCGGATCGAGCTCGACCGGTCGTGCGTTCGACGTCGGGACGACGAATGGAGCGGGTGAGGTGATCGTCTCGCAGGTCCCCGAGGGGATCTACAACGTGACCGCATATTCGAAAGCGCTCGGTCGATTCGGAGAGAGCGGAGCATTCGAGGTGGTCGCGTTCGGCATCGCAACCCCGCGCGTGCAACTCGAGTTCAGCGGGATCGTGCGCGGCGACGTGGTCGATCCGGAAGCGTCGTACGCAGCGGTCGGCGGCGCTGGGGTGACACTTCGGGCGGACAACTACTCGTCACTCGCGAGCACCGACTCGACCGGGCGGTTCGAGTTCAACGGTGTTCGGGAAGGTACCGTCAAGCTCTCGACGAAGGACACGGACTCGAACCGCCGTGCGAGCGCGACACGAACGGTGTCGAAGGAGAGTCCCGAAGTCGAGGTACGGCTCGAGCTGGAGCAGACGCGCTCCCTTTTCGTCGAGGCGTATCTGCCGGCGGACGACGGGTCGAGCTCCGGTCAGCTCGTGCCTTCAGTCGAGGTCACGGTCACGCAGCGGGGAGGCGATTACCATCGCACGCTGCAGGGGAATCCACTCGAGTTTCCGGGGATGTTCCTCGACGAGCCATACAGTGTCGTGCTGACGGAGCTCGGAGGAGAACAGAGGAAGGAGAAGCGAACCGCGTCTTTCCCGACAGGCGACGAGACCAGTCCTCTGCAGATCGTCCTCGATGCTTACGGCGACGTGGAGACGACCGTCATCCGTAGCGGTATGCCAGCGGAGGGCGTTCAGGTGAAGGCGGGAAGCAAAGTCACCTACACCGATTCGAACGGGCTGGCGACTCTCCGCGATTTCCTCCTCGGTCAGACGATCTCGGTACAGGCAACTTCACTCGACGGTCAGTTCAGCGCTGCCGCTTCGACGGTCGTGACGAGCCAGACGATCCCGGCGCGAGTCACTCTCGAGCTCGGCGACTATGCGGCGATCAGCGGATACGTCGAAGCGGAAGCAGGTGGGCCGAGCGTCGGAACACGAGTTGTCGGATCGTGGTCGGGCGGATCGATCGAGTCGAGAACCGGTTCCGATGGCCGCTTCACGCTCGTCGGGATTCCGGCGACGAGCGGCGGTCTGAGTGTCGCACTCGCGTACATCGGTCCCGACGATACGACGATCGGGGCCCGTCAGACGGTGATCGTCACGACCTCCAGCACGTCGTCGAATCCTCTGGAGGTCGCCGCGGTGAAGCTCGATGCAACACCGCCGGCGATCATCAGTATTTATCCGCAGGACGGCGCGCAGAACGTCTCCCCCGACTCTCGAATGAAGGTCGTCTTCAGTGAGGCGCTCGATCCGTCGCGGATCAACAGCTCGCACTTCGATTTGCGTCGTGTCAATGGAGGCTCGGTCGGAACGACGATCAGCTCTTATCTCACGCCATCGGGTGAGTTCGTCGTCGAGATCGCACCGAACCCGGTCAGCGGGCAACCCTTCCCGCTGGCGAGCAACACGCTCTACACGCTGGTCGTCAGCGAGAGTGTCGCCGATCTCGCGGGACTCACACTCGGATCGACCTGGGCCGTGATCTTCCGCACGACCGATTACACCGAGCCGCGAGTCCTCGAGGTTCTTCCCGATCCGGCGCAGCCGGTCTACGCATCGACGACCTTCGAGGTTCGTTTCAGCGAGCCGGTCGATGCGGAAGCTTTCTCGGCGACTGGCTCGATCACGCTGCAGAAGATCGATCAGCCGGGCGATGCCGGAGCGGTCGTGGCGACGATACCGGGAACCGGCTTCCTCAACCCGGAAGCGACGTCCCTCTTCTTCGGACCCTCGGTCGAGCTCGAGCCGGAGTCGTTCTACCGGCTGAGCTTCTCCGGTATCGCAGACGAGGACGGTAACGCGCTCGCACCTCAGACGATCCATTTCTACAGCTGGGATGCGACGCCGCCATACGTCACTCTGGCGTCTCCGAACGGCACGGATCCTCTCGTGGCGGGCGTGCAGTATCTCCTCACGCCGGAGATTCGCAACGGGTCGGCGACTGGTGAGCTCTCGACCGACATCGAGCGCGTCGACTGGTATCGAGTCGACTCCGACACTCCGGTCTACCAGATCAGCGCTTCCGCGTCGCCCTACTCCTACACGTTCGTGGCACCGGCGAACGTGTCGACGATGAAGGTTCGTGCGATCGCGTTCGACTTCTCCGGCAATGAGAGCAATACCGCCGATCTGGAGCTGCAGGTGATCGCCAATGCGGCGCCCGCAAACGTCGCGGTCGCACTGACGCCCCAGACGGAAAGCTACGCAAATCGGCCAGTGGATGCAGCAGTCTCGTTTGATGACGAGGGACTTCTGGTCTCGGTCAACCTGGACGTCACTGGTACGCGAACAGACGGAACCGCGTGGACCGAGACGTTCACGAGCGAAGTGAAACGGGCCTCGACCTCCGATGCCTGGACGACCGCGAGCTTCCCGGTCGTGCTGCCGGGCGATCTACAGGAAAGCTCGTCGGTCAGTTTCACCGCTACCGTCACCGATTCCACCGGACAGGCTTCGAATGCGAGCTCTCAACTGGCGATTCTCGACGATGCTCTCGCGCCACTGGTCTACACGCTCCTTCCCGCCGCGGAGACTCGCTACGCTCACGGCGATACGTTCGAGATCGAGGCGACCGTCAGTGATGCGGAGACGGGAGTGCGCGCGGTGATCTTCCGCTGGGATGGGAACGAGCGGGAAGTTCTCGCGGACTCCGCCTCGGCGGGTTCCGATTCGGGGACGCTGATTTTCCGGTCGGGCTCGATCACTGTCCCGGTTCGTAACGCTGACACGCGGGTGGTGATCTCGGCTACGGCGGAGGATCATGGCGGCAACTCCGAAACCGCGAGTCACGAGATCATCTGGACAGGTGTCAACGACCCGACCGTACCGAGCGCTTCCTGGAGCTGTCCGGTCGATCGCGCGGTCGTCCCGGCGGGTCTGTCGATGCCGCTCACCCTGAGAGTGTTCGCGACTGACGACATCGAATTGACCTCGGTCGACTTCGAGGTGGCCGGGCAGGGAACGTTCGCGGCAACCCGGGTGGGAACGAGCGATCTCTTCGAGGCGACTCCGACGATCGTGATGCCTGCGAGCGGCGAGACACTGAGCGTGACGGCTCTCGTCAACGATGCGGATCCCACGCATCTGGTCGAGCTCCCGATCACCCTCGAGGCGGTGACGGTCGACCAGGAGATCTCGGGTGTGGTCGCGGTCTCACCGACGAACGCTGCTTCCTTCGGAAATCAGACGCTGCTCGTCAGAGGCCCTGGTTCGGAGCTGGTACTGACGGCGCCACTCTCTCTCGCGAACCTGATCGTCCTCGAGGGGGGAAGCGTCCGTACGACCGTAGTTCCGGTGACGCCCGCTCCGGGTGCTGACCACCGGGTCGATCTCACGATCGCTGGATCGCTCTACGTCGATTGCTCTTCGTCGATCGACGTCAGCGAGCAGGGTTACCTGGCAGGGTGGGGCGTCGACGCGACCGGAGCTCGTAATGAGGACCGGCGCGGAAGAACTGCTGGCAACACGACCGAAGGCGGCTCGACCGCGTCAGCTTCTCACGGCGGATATGGCTCGATTGCAGACGAGGTCGCGACAAATGAAACGTATGGCAGCATCACCCAGCCGCTCCTGCCGGGCGCCGGTGGAGCAGGCCGCGAGACGTGCTGCACCGCCGGTGGAGCAGGTGGTGGAGCGATCGCTCTCGATGTGTCGGGTGTAGCTGCTCTCTCCGGAGCCATTCGTGCCGACGGTGGCACGGGTACGGGACGGTGGAGCGCCGGAGCCGGCGGAAGCATCTCGCTTCACTCTTCCGCAATCGTTTTCGGTCACGAAGCTTTGATCTCGGCGAGTGGTGGTGATGACGAAGGCGCCGATCGAGCCGTCAGAGGTGCGGGTGGCGGACGGATCGCGGTAATCGCAACGACCAGATACGATCTGCCCTCGTCGCTCGACTCTCGCGTTTCGCCTCTCGTATCGGCTCACGGTGGCCGCAACGGTGGTAGTGCGGAGGGGACCAGCCGGATGGACGGTGGTGCAGGAACGGTCTGGCTGCAGCTGCCGGGAGCCACGAACGGTGAGCTGCTCGTCTCCTCGTTCGATCCCCGTCATCCGTCCTCCGCTCATTCGACGCGGCCGACGTCGATCGCCGAACCGCTGATCGTCGACAGGCTGACCGTGGGGCCGCGTGCACTCGTTCGAGTCGATTCGACGATCACTGCTGCTCAGCAGGCGATCGACCCCTCAGCGATCGTGCTCGACCCGTCGGCGTATCCGACCGGCTCGATCACGACTCTCCCGGCGGATGGCTCGTCGATCATCCAGGACTCTGCCGTGGCGATGACCTGGAGTGCCGCGTCCCAGGCGGGTATCACCCGAGCGGCGATTCTCTGGTCACTCGCCGACGGAACGCTCGTCGACTGGACGACGAGCTGGCCAATCGAGGTCGTCGATCGCGGCTATTCGCTCGCCGTACCATTCGATGCGACGGTTGGGCCGGCGACTCTGCAGGTCCGTTTCGTCGATCGCGCCGAGCGCGTGCTCGAGTCCGCCGTACATACTTATGATGTCGTCGAGAATACGGCGCCGGTGATCAGCGCGGTGACCGTCGATCCTTCGACGCTCGCCATCTATCCCGGCAACCCTGTGAGCGTGACGGTCGGCGCCGTCGATGAC
The DNA here is from genome assembly GCA_019347945.1 of Acidobacteriota bacterium. NCBI lineage: Bacteria > Pseudomonadati > Acidobacteriota > Acidobacteriota bacterium. The sequence continues at coordinate 22,217 of JAHWKK010000023.1, forward strand.
GTCGCGGTCGCGTCGATTACGCTGACGAGCACTCTCGAGGGAGCCACGGACACCTGGACGCGGATGCCCGGCACTGCGACCGCTTCCGAGATCTTCTCGATCCCCATTCCGCCGACGGCGACTTCCGGCTCGGTACTGACGATCGACATAGAAGTGAGTGATGCGTACCCGAATCGTGCGGCGACGACCGACTCGGTCGCGGTCTCGATTCTGGAGGACACGAATCCGCCGGCCGTACAGATTCTCGAGCCGACTGAGAATCAGCAGTTCCTCGAGTCGAGCACCGGAGGGGTTCCGGTCCGGGCGAGCGTGACCGATGCCGAAGTCGGTGTCATCGAGGTGACGGCGACGGTCGAGACCAACACGGTTGTACTCAGCCGTGTCGGAACGACCGACGAGTTCACCGGAACGGTGCCGTTCCCGCCCGTCAGTGGCGAGACCCCGGTTCCGTTCGACGTGGTGGTGGTTGCAAACGATTACGCGGGTAACGCCGGGTCAGCCGTGCAGCCGATACTGATCGAGCCGTTCAACAGTCCCGACGCGCCGGTTCTGACCTGGACGTGCGGAGGCGCTGGTGCGATGTATCCGGCAGGATTCCAGGCGACTCTGAAGCTGCACATACTCGGCAATGCGACCGGTGACACTCTGAACGGCGTCGAGACCGCCGAGCTCCGATACACCGATCCGGCGACCGGTGTCGAGACGATCGTTCCGATGACGACGGCAGGCGCTGACATCTGGGAGGGCCCGATCACGGTACCTTCGCTTCCGGATGGTCAGACGTTCGAACTCCGGGCAATCGCGACCAACGTCGCCGGGCTTTCCAACGACACGATCACGACGATTACCGTCGTGCAGCCTGACCTAACGATCACGAACGATGTCACGATCGGTGACGGCGATAATACCTACGAAAATCAAACTATCGCGGTAACGTCAGGAACTCTGGCACTGAATGGGGGTCACACGTTCGGTCGTCTCTTCGTTTACGAAGGGGCTTCACTAAGCGTTCAACCGGGGTCGGTCATCGCTGTATCGGATGTCATGTTTTCATCCTGCAACTCCATCGTGACTGTGGATGGCGTGCTGAATCCGAAGTCGGCTGCGGTTGGTGGAAAGGTGACGCACACGGCTGGCTTGGAATCGGGCCTCGAACTTAATGTCACCGGCATACTCGAGATTCGACCAGGTGGATCGATCGACGTGAGCGGGAAAGGGTACGCGCCGGACCAGACGCACCCGAGCGAGAGTGTGCAGGCTGGCTATGATCGAGGTGGAAGTCACATGGGTCGAGGAGGCGGCCGTTACAGTGATC
>JAHWKK010000023.1:23631-60827 GCA_019347945.1 Acidobacteriota bacterium
ACGATCCCCGAATACTTCGAGGGGCACTGGGTCGAGATCACAGGAGCCGATGGTGTGGTGAAGGGGGTCTGGGAGATCGCAGAGGGATCGATCAGCGACCGAGCGGTGACACTCGAGTCGAATGCGGAGTCGGGGACCGCAAGCGTCGAGCCCGGAGACCAATGGCGGGGCGTCTACCGGTTCGATGCGGTTCATGTAGAAGGTAGATCGAGAGTGACCACCGAAGACCCGGTAGTGGTGGCAGATGTTCGCTACGACGATGGAGTCTTACTCGGAGACGTCTCAGCGTCTTCGGTGACAATTGGTGGAAACATCGAAGCGGAGACGTTGAGAACGACAGATCTGAGGGTGATTACAGGAGGAGCTCTGAGTCATCCGGCAGGACTGGAGAGTGGCTTACAGCTCGAAGTGAGCGGGACCCTGACGATCGACGCTGGTGGATCGATCGACGTGAGCGGGAAAGGGTACGCGCCGGACCAGACGCACCCGAGCGAGAGTGTGCAGGCTGGCTATGATCGAGGTGGAAGTCACATGGGTCGAGGAGGCGGCCGTTACAGTGATCGCCCGTCGGGACCGACCTATGGGAGCGTGACGAGACCGAGAGAGCTTGGGGGAGGAGGCGACCGGTTCCGGGGAGGCGGACGGGTCGAGATCGACGCAGGATCGTTGGTGATCCACGGATCGATCCTCGCGGATGGAGGGGGCGATAGAGCGAGTGGAGCAGGAGGCTCGGTGTGGATCCGGGCGGAGGAGATCCACGGCGACGGTGTGATTGGTGCGAGCGGGCCTCTGACGATCGACTATGGAGCTGGTGGAGGTGGTGCGGTCGCGATCGAATACACGACAGCGGCATCGGGCACCTGGCGAGAGAACCTCGCGTCTGAGGGGGCTGGCAGCAGTAGTACCGCGTACAGGAACTCTGCGGCAGGAACGATCTTTGTTCGAGACGCGAGCGCTGAGTATGGAGATCTGCGGATCGACAACAGCGGGATCAACAGCAGCAACTCGACGGTGCTGCCGTCGCTTGGAGCTGGAACGGCGCAAACGGGAAGCACGGGATCGGCGCTGGTGACGGATCGTGCGAAGACGATCCCCGAATACTTCGAGGGGCACTGGGTCGAGATCACAGGAGCCGATGGTGTGGTGAAGGGGGTCTGGGAGATCGCAGAGGGATCGATCAGCGACCGAGCGGTGACACTCGAGTCGAATGCGGGGTCGGGGACCGCAAGCGTCGAGCCCGGAGACCAATGGCAGGGCGTCTACCGGTTCGATGCGGTTAAGATCGAGGGGGCTTCGGCGCTTTCACCTGATCCGGTATTGAGTACGACTCCCGTCCAGTTGACCAACGCGTCCTTCACGAACGGTAATCTGGCTGCTCCCCAGGTCGACGCGTCGCTGATCGCGATCGATTCGCAGCCGACCGGCACCACCATCATCGGCTCTGCCGGTGCGGTCTCCGACGACGACCAGCCGCTCACCGTCACCGCAACGAACAGCCGTACGGCCGAACAGTTCACCACGACCGCGGCGAGTCACGGCAGCTTCTCGCTCCCGGTATCCGGAATCGCGGGTGACACCTTCACGATCTATGCGACCGACACCCACACGTGGCCACTCTCGAGCCCGGCCGTATCCGTCCCGGGATCGATCGTCGAGACCAACTCGCTCTCGAGTCTCACTCTGACCGAGAGCTCGGTTGCCGGTGGAACCTCGACGACCGCGACGGTCACCCTCCAGTACGCCGCGTTGCACGACATCGGCGTGGCGCTTTCGAGCAGTGATCCCTCGATCGCCTCAACGCCGTCGAGCATCATCGTGCCGACCGGCTCTTCGAGTGCCCAGTTCACGATCACGACGACCGAGCCGGCTTCTGCCACGGACGTCACGGTCACAGCTCAATTCGTGACGATTGCGTCCGCGACACTCACCGTCGAGGCGGCGCCTCAGACCGAGCTCACCTCTGTCCGGTTCGAGCGGACAGAAGCATGGCCCGGCGAGACGCTCGCGGGAGTCGTCCAGCTGAACGGGGCCGCACCGGCAGGCGGGGCCGTCGTGACTCTCACGAGCACGAACGACGTGGTAGCCTCCGTTCCCTCTTCAGTCGCTGTGAACGAAGGGCTCACGTACGAGATCTTCAGTCTCAGCGCCGGTACACCTTCCGTCGATGAGCTCGTGACTCTCTCCGGCAGCTACGGCTCGACCGTCACCTCCGACGTCACGGTTCGCGTATGCAGCCCCATGCCGGCGATCACTCCCTCGGCTCTTTCGCCACTGGCCTCGACCTGGTTCGACGACGCGGCTCCCGCAGGAGCGACGGAGAGCGGAACGGGAGGTGTCTGGACGACGGATCAGGCAGAGAGCGGTACGTCCTCTCTCCACTTTGCAGCAGCGGCAGGCCTGCGCGAGTACGCGATCGCGGCCGCACCGGAGGGATTGGCAACGGTCGATGGTGACGTAGTCGCCTTCCATGCACTCGTGAATCCATGTAATCCGCCGCGCGAGATCGTGCTCACCTGGAGCGACGGAACGAACGAGCTCGTGACGAACTGGGGTGAGGATCTGATTACGACGACCGCGGAGAAGCACGTCGTCGGTCCAATCCCTCGATCGGGAGCCTGGGAACGACTCGAAATCTCCGCTGCCGAGCTCGGTCTGGCGGGGATCACGGCCTCGGGTCTCTCCATAGAAGTCTACGACGGAGAAGTGTGGTTCGACCTGATGGGAATCGATACCTGCGTCACCGATCCGGCGGCCCCCTTTGCGCTACCGCACGACGAGATCTGGCTCGACGAGTCTTCCGGTGTAGAGACGGGGACCGGGCTCTGGTCGACTACGCACGTGGTCAGTGGTCTCACCGCGCTCGAGCTCACTGCGGCGGACGTCACGACCGAGCACGTTTTCGATTCACTCGATCCGGTCACGCTCCTTTCGGGTGACAGCCTGGTCGTCTGGATTCTGCCCGATGAGTGCGATCCGCCGACGACACTGCTGCTCGACGTCTACGCTGGTACGTGGGACCACGCGGTCTACTGGGGCGAAGACCTCATCACCACCACGACACCACCATTGTCCCGGGGATCGATTCCGGAGTGGGATGAATGGACACGCGTGACGATACCGGTCGACGACCTGGGAGTTGCGGGCCAGACGCTCAGCGGCCTCGCGATTCGGACGCTCGAAGGACGAGTGACGATCGATCGCGTAAGCGTCGAACGGGGTGCCCAGTGAGCAGACATCGAGTTTCAGAGTATCGGGAGAAATCGAATTCTCGTGCTGCTCTCCTCCATCGTTACGAGGACCCCTTGGGACAGCGCTTCACCCTCCGCTCTCACGAGGCCGACAAGTCGGACACTCAGGTCTGCAAGAAGGGTGTCCCGAATTCTTACGAGGACTACACTCGGGGACGTTTGTCGATTGAGCGCAAGGATCTCGCCGAAGTCGAGATCCTTAGTGACGATCGTGAACCCGTTGGCCGACGCAAAGGTGACAATCTCGAGGTCACCAGCGCTCTGATCACCGAGCTGGAGCCAGGAGGAGGCTTCGACTCCGGATCTTTGGAGCTCGTCCGCAAGGGAGGCTGGAAGATTGACGTCCAGCAAAAGCTTCAAGCGCCTTCAACCCGCCGGGGCAGTTCGACTTCACGGTCGGACACGACCCAGGCCGAATACCGAAGCGCCGCTGGAATGTCCTCAGGCTCGAGGAACGGGTATGCGTCGAGGATCTCACGATCGCTGTGGCCCGAGGCGAGGAGATCGAGCAGATTGCTGACCGTGAAGCGAATTCCTCTGATGCAGGCCCGCCCACCCATGACTTTGGGGTCGCGCGTAATGCGCTCGAAAATCTCCATGATGTCTACCCATTCTGGAGGAACCGATCGCGAAACGCCAGATAATCCCGAAGAACGACGAGTGTCCAGCGGCACGCGACGATGGCATGGAAGGACTACAGCCGCCCGTGCCGCTGCTCCGCGCGCCCCGCTCCCCTGGCTCCTGAATCCCGGCTTCTGGCTGCTGCTCCTCTTCGCACTTCCCCTCTCCGCGCAGACCCCGCCGCCGGAAGTCGAGTACGCCGACGATTTCCAGAGCTATCAGCGAAACGACAATCCTCCCGGCTGGTTCGATACTCCGGTCGGAAAGCCCAAGCCGCAGGCGGACGGGCTCTACAAAGTCCGAACGGATCCGACCGAAGGGGCCAACGCTTCGAACCTCGTCTACGGAACCGTCCAGGCGTCCGGGATGCCGGCTGGAGAAACGCCGCGCATCGGAACGTTCTCGACGCTCACCACGCACACCTTCGACGGGACGGGTCGTTTCGAGTACACCGGAAGGCTCGTACGGACGCGTAAAGACTCCGCCATCGGCATCACATTCTTTTCCTCCTATCCGGAAGTCGATTCCTACTACATGATCGGCCTCTGGTCCCGGGCGGAATCGAACGACCTCACGATGCAATGGTTCTCGCCCGACGATCGCCTGCTCGGCGGCTCGATCGACAGCGGCGTCACCCTCGAGCCGAACACGTGGTACCGCTTCTACATCCAGGCGGATGCACTTCCCACGGTTACGCGCGTGCGCGCCAGATTCTGGGTCGATGGTGATCCGGAGCCCTCCCAGTGGCAGATCGACGGCTTCGACGACGCTTCTTCGCGCCTGACATCCGGCCGGATCGGAATGTGGGCCGCCGTCAGGGGGGAGTCGTATCTGGACGACCTGTGGGCAAAGTCCCCGATCGACGTCACTCCGCCGGAGATCACAGTCACCGAGAACGATCTTTCTCTCGCGAACGGCGCGATGTTCAATCGCGACGCGACCCCGGCCATCACGGTCGTCGACGACATCGATCCCTCACCGAGCTGGAAGGCGACTCTCGACGGAGACTCGTTCGTCTCCGGCTCGACAGTCGCAACCGAAGGATTCCACCGACTCGAGGTAGAAGCCTTCGACGCGGTGCTGAATCGTTCCGCGATCGCCATCGATTTCGTCATCGACAAGACCCCGCCTCAGGTCGCGTTTTACGAGGGCGACAACGCTCTGGATGATGGAGTACATCTGAACAGGACGATCGTGCCTCGTCTTTACGTCCTGGACCTGACAGCGACGACCGTTACCGCCACTCTCAACGGCGCGATTTACGAATTCGGCCCCGTGGCAACCGGGACGAATTACCGGGAAGGTTCTCCGGTCGGAGACGAGGGAGCCTGGGAGCTGCACACGCTCGTCACCGACGCGGTGGGCTGGCAGACCGAGAGCAAAGTCGTTTTCGTCGTCGACAAGACTCCACCGGCGATCACACTCGACTCCCATGAGGAGGCCGCGGTCGTCGCTACGGCCGATATCGTTCTCGCCGGTGCTGCTGACGATGCGATCGTCGTTACGGTGAACGGATCGGACGCAGCGATCGATCCGCTCACCCGTCACTGGAGCCTGCCTGTCTCGCTCGTGGAAGGATCGAACGCTCTGTCGATTCGTGCTGAAGATCGAGCGGGCAACGTGACAACAATGCAACGGTCGATCATTCTCGACACGATCGCCCCGACACTGAAGATTCTCTCGCCGTCGAGCGGCCATTGCACGAACGCCGACGTCATCGAGATCGTGGCGGAAGCGACCGATCCCAATCTGGAATCGGTATCGGTCTCTGCCTCGAGTGACGAAGCAGTCCTCGATTCCGTCGCGGCCATCCGTGCTGCTGACGGGTCGTGGGCCACATCTCTTCCGATCGCTGCCGAAGGCGAGTGGCGCATTCGGGTCGTCGCCGTCGATCGTGCGGGGCATCAGAGATCGGCTTCGGTATCTCTGGGCGTCGATCGCACTCCACCGACGATAAAGATCATCGAGAACGGACAGCCCTTCACGAGCACGCTTCTGTCACGATCCGTCACTCCGCAGATACGGATCGACGACGCGGACTCCAAAGCGTCCTTCACCGCGACTCTCGACGGCGAGCCATGGGAGTCGGGAACGCAGATCATCGCCGAAGGGGACCATGCCCTTCTCGTCAGTGCGGCCGATTGCGCCGGTAACGGCTCGGAGAGCTCGATCACTTTCACGATCGATACGACGAGCCCGACCATTACTTCGACTGATCCCGAAAACGGCGCTCTCCTCGGGTCGCTCCCTTCGACCCTCACCGGCTCCGCCAGCGAGCCGGTCGGCTCCGCGACGCTGACTTCGGGTGACGGCGTGGCTAGGAAGGGTGTCGTGTCGGGTACGAGCTTCAGTTTCGGCGCGCCCGGCTTCGGCGAAGGACGCAATCGTATGACCCTCGAGGTGAACGACGAGGCCGGGAACGCTTCGCAGATCGCACTCGAGGTGACCATCCGCACCACTGAGCCGGCCGTCGACATACTCGACAACGGCACGCCGGTCTCCGATGGGGCGGTCTACCGTCGCCCGGTCACACCCGAGATCCGCTCGACCGATCCCGAGGCGACGATCACGGCAACGCTGAACGGCTCGACATTCACTTCCGGCACGGTGATCACCAGCGACGGTACGTGGAACCTCTCGGCAACGGCCACCGACACACTCGGGCACACCGGATCCGCCGCGGTGTCGTTCTCGATCGACGCGACTCCCCCCGTCGTCTCGATCACTTCACCCGCCGCGGGCGCGAAGGTCGAGGGCTCGGCCGTGACCGTCATGGGAAGTGCCTACGAGGCGGCGAATGTCTCGGTCAACGGCACACCTGCGACGCTCAGCGGAACGGACTGGACTGCCTCGGTTGCGCTCGATCTGATCGACACCGTGATCGTTGCGACCGCGCTCGACGCGGCAGGCAATCGCGCCTCCGCCTCGATCGAGATCGAGCGCCCACGCCTCCCCCCGGCAATCGTCGTGACCTCACCGGTAGACGGAACGAAGACCAATCGCCGCGAGACCGTCATCGACGGCTTCGTCCCGAGTGCCGGCTCGGTCGCATCGGTCACGGTCGCCGACCACAACGGTGGCGAGCAGAGCGTGGCGGTCGATGCAACGGGAAGGTTCCGCGTTACGGGGTGGCCACTCACCGCCGGGGCGAACACGATCACGGTCGCCGCGACCGGTGATACGGGAGTGACCACCTCGACCAGTGTCACGGTGGAAGCGGACTTCACCGCGCCGTCGCTCACGATCCTCGCCGACGGTGTCGAGCTTCGTCAGGACGACCGTTTCGACAGCGCGCCGGCACTCACGACCTCCGTGTCCGACCTCGAGGGAACGGTCACGACGACGCTGCGTGTCGACGCCGGGCTCGTCACCGAGCCGTTTACGACCGCGGCGGATGGATGGCACACGGCGATCGCCGTCGCCACGGACGAAGCGGGTAACCAGAGCCGCATCGAGCGACGCTTCCAGGTCGGAGGCCCGGTCCCGGTTGCGGGATGCTTCATCGAAGGGCTCGATCCCATTGACGGTTCGGCAATCGCCGCGACCTCGACACGCTTCGGCGGAAGAGTCGGCGGGGCGGCTGGCGCAACCGTCAACGGCTCACCCGTGACGCTCGAAGACGGCACCTTCTGCACGACCGTCAACTTACCGGCTGAAGGGGCGAACACGATCACCGTCCGCTGCACCGACGAGACCGGAAGCGCGACCGGCGATCCCGCGATGATCACACTCCACCGCGTTACCGGAGCTCCATCGATAACGATCGGCTCGCCGGTGAATGGCTCGATCTTTACCGCTGCCGGTGGTGAGATCAGTGTGAACGGCACGGCCGACGGGGCCACGGAAGTACTCGTCAACGGGAAGGTGGCGGCCTGGGATGGCTCCACTTTCTCGGCGAATGTGCTCCTGACCGACGGCGTCAATCAGATCAGCGCGACCGCGCGTGACGCACTCGGAAATGTGGCGGTCGATACGACGACGATCCGTTACGAAAAAAACCTCCCGAAGATCGTGATCACCTCGCCGAGCGGAACCTTCCGCACCGGTGCATCCACTGTGCAGGTGAGTGGCACCTGGCGTGATCTCGATCCGGTGACTCTTAAGATCGGGACGATTCCGGCGAGTGTGCGGTGGTTCTCCGACACCCACGGCGCATTCGTCGTGAACGACGTACCGGCCTCGACGGGTACCTCGACACTGACGGTCACCGGGGAGGACCGAACGGGTCGTGCCGCGTCCGCGCAGGCTGCGATCGAGCGGACTGACACGCGCCCCTGGATCGTCATCGACTCTCCGCTCGATCAGACGGCACTCGGTGCTTCCGCGACCTCGATTTTCGTGCGAGGCCGCGCAGCGGGTGCACCCTCCTCGAACATCGACGTGAATGGAACGCTCGCCGCGATCGCCTCGACCGGAGTGGCTCCTGCCGGTTCGACGCAGTCGACGACCTACGAGTTCGAAGCGACGGTGCCGTTGAGCGACCTCTCCACACTGACGCCGGTCGTCGCGCGGATCACGCAGCCGGACGGCGCAGGAGCGTCATTCGTCATCTCGCTGCAACGCTTCTCCGACGCTCCCGCCGTCGCCAGCGTCTACCCCGAACCGGGAGCGACGTCGGTCGACACGAGCGTGCTTCCACTGCTCCTCTTCGGACATGCGATGGATCGCGATTCCATTCGCTCCGCGTTCTCTCTTACGAGCTCTGCCGGCACGGTCCTCTCCGGTGTCGTCGACCTCGACGGAGAAGTGCTGAGCTTCGCTCCCGCCGCGCCTCTGCAGCGAGGGGAGACCTATACGATCACACTCGGAACCGCGGCAACTGATATTGCGGGCGTGCCGCTCGGACAGCAGTTCAGCTCGACCTTCACGACGGTGGGCACGGCTCCTTCGAGCGCTCCGACGATCGATCCGGTTGGCGTAACCTGCGCGTCGAGTCTGACATTGACCGGCACGGCTCCCGCGGGCTCGCGTGTGCGGATCGACCAGGGAACGCTTCAGCTGAATGCGACGACCTCCTCCGCTGGCGTCTGGAAGGTGGAGCTCGCGCTCGACGGCCGCGACGGTTATCGTCTCCTCCGCGCGCGCGTGGTCGGGATCGACGGATCACTCTCCCCCGCGGCCGAAGCCTGCATCCGGATCAGCTGTGATCGCTTCCAGGTCGTCTCGTCGAGCTTCGACCGCGAAACGAACGTACTGACGATCGACTTCTCTTCGAGTCTCGACCCGGCGAGTGCGACCTCCTCGACGATCACGCTGACCCGCGCGACCGGCGAGACGGTGTCGACATCGATCGCGGTCTCCGGCTCGAGGGTCACGGTGACCCCGTCGCTCGACCTAACGGCCGACTCGTTCACCCTCGACGTCACGACCGGGTTGCTGCGCGACGACGGCGAGCCGCTGGACGCACCCTACACGCGAACCTTCTCCGGCAGCGGCGACGAGCCGGTTGCGGGAGACGGCGAAGGACTCCTCTCCGGCGCGGTCCGTACCGGTGAGGAGGGGAGACCGCTGTCGCCCGCCTCCGTCGAGGTTTCCGAGCCGGTCGGCGCCTACTCGACTACCCCCGCGGAGGACCACCAGTGATCAGGAGCCACGAGTCAGGAGCCAGGGATCAGGGGCTGGAGACCAGGAGCTCGAGGCCAGGGCGAGAGCTTCGAGCGACGAGCGCGCAGCGCAGAGTAGCGCCGATTGCCAAATCGGCCGTACCGCAGCTCGCCAGAGCTGCAGGCTCACAGCGACCAGTAGCGCAGCGAGCGCCTAAGCGTAGCGCAGGTCCCAACCTGCCGGACCGCAGATTTCAACGTGCATCCTGGGCGGACCCCCCGTCCCTCGCCCCTCCGCGCGCCGCTCGCCCCTCGTCTCCGCTCGCCCGTCACAGCTTCCACACCGGAACTTCCAGCTTCCGCAGCCTTTTCTTCAGATCTCGGTCGAAAGTTGCGACCGGCCATCCTCGGCTGATCGCAACCGAGGTCAGAGCGGCGTCCGTCAGGTGTGGGACTACGTCCGGCCAGAGATTCAATACACGTCTCATATCGAGCTCGTGGATGACGTGGAGCGCCGGGAAAGACAAGGTCTGCTCCAGAAGTGCCGCGATGGTGGCCGGCGCCAGACCGTACGCACTCTTCAGTACGAAGTGCAGCTCGAACAAGACGAACTGGGGGACGTGGAATCGCAGGCGATCACTTTCGGAGAAAAGGTCGAGCGCCGCTTGGTTCTGGTCTGGATCGCGATCAGTAAGGTGCGACAGAAGGAGATTGGTATCTATGACGACGGAGTCCAGGACTTACTTCTCCTGTGAGCGACGGTTCCGCTCAGCGCCCCATGCTTCGCGAGCTTTGCGGATGTCCTCGGCGATATCCCCCGGTCCGGTCTTGATGGATCCCCCGAGCTGGAGAAAGGGGTGGGCCTCCAGGGGAGAGACCTTGACCGTTCGACCTTCGATCTCCCACACCATGCGGGAGCCGGTCTCGAGCCCAAGCGCGTCACGGACCTCCTTCGGAACGGTCGTCTGGCCCTTGCTGGTTATTTTCGAGCTCGCCATTTCCCTTACCTCTACTATTAAAAGTAAGGATTTGCTCTCCAAATTTCAAGTGGACGCTCGGAACCGGATGGGACGTCGTGTAGCGCCGAAGCCAGTCCGGCCGAACCGCAGCTCGCCAGAGCTGCGGGCTGTTGCACTGGCAGGGCTTCCCAGATTTTTCGCAAACCTTCAGAGATCACGATAGCGAGATCGAGTAGATGAACATGACGAACGAGAGATCCACCACCAGGAAGCCGGAAACCAGGAATCGGCCAGAACGCCTGATTCCAGTGCTTCTTTTCCTCCTGGCGATCACCCTCCCTGCACCGGGCCAATCCTCGGACATCCGGGAGGGACACGCTCCTGCCGAGCCACAATTCTCAGCGACCGCTCCATCCCTCGCCTCTCAATCGACCGTCTCGGTCGATTCCCGCGGCCGCTACGTGATGCGCCTACAGGAGGGGGCTCACACCCTCGAGATCTCTTCACCCGGCTACACCACCGCGTGGCGCCAGGTGATCGTTCCCGCCGGCGCGTCGGTCGTACCGATCGACGTCATTCTCGATCCGCTCGGACCGACGGCGACCGCCGTCGACGGAGAGCCGATCTCGCTCCAGCACGGTGGCGCGACTCCCGTCACTCTCCCGGTCGCCCTCACGGTTCCTGCTGGATCGGCTCCTGCCGGCACTTCCGTCACCCTCACCTCCGTCGGCCAGCAGTCACTGGCCGGGCTCCTCCCCCTCGGCTGGTCGCCTCTCGCGTCGGCGGAGGTTCGTCTCTCCGGAGAGGTCGTCTCGGCGTCCGTAGCGGTTGCGCGCGATGGAGACGAGACCAGTGGCGAGGTAGCGAGCGAAAAGGGCCGCGCGTCTCGCGGCGGTATGGGTAGCGCAGGTTTTCAACCTGCCGGGCCGCAGGCTTCCAGCCTGGCCTCGCCGCTCGCCGCTCAAACTGCGGGCTCAACCAGCGGCTCCACTCTCTCTTTCTCCGTCCCGGCAGACGAGATACTTGTAGCCAACCAGACTCTGTCGGCGGTTGCCTACGACTCCGCCCGTGACGAATGGATCGTCCTCGACGCCGTTGTGAGCATTTCAGAGTCGGGCCAGGTTAGCGTGACCATCCCTGACTCCTGGCTCCTGGCTCCCGGCTCCTTCTCGATCGCTCTCGTCTATCCCGACGACGCCGCCGACCTGACATCACCCCCGGTTCCGTCGAGTGGCTCTCCACTACGTGGCGTCGACCGGCCGGAAGACATTGAAACGGCTCTGAGCCAGGCCGAAGTCTCGATGGACCTGGACCCTCGGCAGATCCTCCCAACCCAGCGCGCGACTATAACCGTGAGCGTAAACGACTGGCTCCTGGCTCCTGGCTCCTGGCTCCTCCCCTCCGGTACCCCCGTCCAGGCGTGGATCGACGAAGAGCTCACGCTCGCCGACGGCTCCACCGTGACCGAGCCACCCTTCAAGACCGATCTCATCCTTTACCGTGACCTCGACGGGTCGCCGCTCGAGGCGAAGTTCCATCTCGCTCCGAGCGTGCGAGCCCGGGAAGTCTTCCTGAGTGTCGGATACGAGCGGATCCGGCTCCAGCCCTATCCGTACGAGCTCGCGCGCGGGACGGTCGTCGGTCCTGAAGGCGGAAGGGTTTCCGGCGACGGCGACGTCGTGATCGAGATTCCGGCGGGAGCGACGCTCGAGCCGATCTCGGCCGAGTCGCGATCATTGACGACCGAGGAGATCACGACGTTCGGTACGCTCGAAGGCTTCCGCATCGCTGGCGGCTTCGAGCTCCAGATGCAGAGACTGGAGTCTGGAGACTCGGGCCTCGAGGGGGAGCAGACGACTTCCGTCGAGCTGTGGGAAGCCGCGCGCGCGACATTCTCCGTCGCCGACGCAACGGAGACCGACCAGGTCATCATCGCAAAGATCGTGGACGATTCCCCTTTCGGCCGCATCTACGAGCTCGCGACGCGAACCGAACAGCTGACGACGAGTGGAGGAGTGACTACCCGGCTCACGACCCTCGTCGAAGATCCAACGCTGGGCCTCCCGATCTCCGGTATCACGACTGAGGGGCGCTACCTCATTCTCGTAGCCGAGCAACCGGTTGCCTGGGCCTGGGGCCGTGTCGAGAACGGCGCGGGCCGTCCCGTCACCGACGCTCAGGTCCTCTCGCTCGCCTCCGAGCTTTCAGCCCCGCTCGGAGTGAGCTCGCTGACGCCGAACGCTCTCTTCGCCCTCCCCGTCGTCGCGGAGCCGGCTGCGCCGTTCGCGCTTCGGCCCCGTTCGCGCGCCTCCGGCGATGGAGCGCTCTACACGCACGCGGTCTCTCCGGCGCCTGACGAAATCGTTCCTGTCTACGCGATCACACTCGCCCCGCAACCACCCGTCGTGACCTCGGTTTCTCCCCCCGATGGGGCGACCGGCGTTTCGCTCACGACGAATGTCCGCGTCGATTTCTCTCCCGGCATCGACACGACCTCGGTAACCGGGAGTACGCTCGTCCTCACCGATACGCTCATTGGAGAGATCGTTGCCGGAACGATCAGCGCTGACCCCTCCGGCATCACCTGGTCGCTGGCGATCACCGCGGATCGGCCCTCGCTAGCCCCTGCAACCCGCTACGCGATTGCGGTCTCTCCCTCTATCCGCGGCGCGAACGGAGCACCGCTCGGCGCGACCTTCACGTCCTTCTTCACGACCCTCGAGCAGATCACCTCGACCGAGATCGATGCGTCGAAGATCCGCATCACGATCCCTGATGATAGTGGCCGGTCGACGGTGAACGGTCTCGCCGGCGCGCTCCCGGCCGGCGCACAGGCGCTCGTTGTCCGTCGCGGCCGAGACTTCGCCACCCAGTACCAGGCCACTGCTGCGACCGATGGCTCCTTCACGATCGCCCTCGGCGATTGCAGCTCGCCACTCGACGCTCGTCGCTCGCCCCCACCCTGTGACGTCGTCGCCGTCACGGACCAGCTCCAGCTTTACGTCACGAATGACATCGGCAACCTGATCGCCATCGTACCGCTGACACCGTTTGCCCTCCCCGACGGCTCCGGTTTCGTCGCTCCCGCGGCCACTCAGACGACCTTCACGACCGATGATGGCATCACTGTGACCGTTCCTGCCGGCGCCTTCGACCAGCCGACCCTCGTCACGGTGACGCCCGAGACATCCGCTCCCTTCGCGGACGTCCCCTCCTTCAGCGAGGAGCTCACCTTCGCGACCGCAATCGATCTCGACCTCGACTGCACGATCAGCGAAGCGAGCTCGCCCTCCGTGGCTCCTGGCTCCCCGCTCCTGGCTCCTTCGTGCGTCGCCCGCGAGAAGTTACAGATCTCCATTCCTGTTCCGAGCGACGCACCGGCCGACCGCCAGTGGCTCCTCGGGCGTCTCGGCGAATCGACCCGCGGCCCGCGTGTCATGATCGTCGACACCCTCCGCATCGACGGCAATCAGTTCCGCACGGATCTGGCTGACACCACCTCCGCTCTCGTCTCCGGTTCTGCCGCTTCGACCGCCGTTCGGAGCGCCGGCGTCTCGCCGGCCGGTTCGCAGGCTTCCAGCCTGCAACCCACCGCTCCCGTCACGACTCAGGCCGCCACCGTCAAAGACCTCCTGATGGGTGTCCGCGACAAAGCCCGCTACACCGTCATCGACATCTCGATTCCCGGAACGACGATCGGATGGGCAACGACGAGCATCTCTTCAGATGCGCTCGAGCTCCATTTCGACCAGTTCCGCTCCCTCTACGTCGACTCTCTCTACGTCGATCAGAACGACGGCGTCGTCGCTTTTCCGATGGTGACCGGACAGCCCTTCACCGTTATTGGAGTGAACACTCAGACGGCTCTGAAGTCGTTCGAGAAGTTGTATGACCCGCTGACGCCGACCGACCCGGGAACGCCCTTCGTCCTCGATCCTCCGGATACACCCGGAACCGGCCCCTTCCCGCTCTTCGGCACGCCGTTCTCGATCGATCAGACAGAAATCGAGGCGATCGACCAGGTCACCGGCTCTCTCGGGAAGTTCGAGCTGCAGATCGACAAAGGCATTGCGTCACTCGCGTTGCCAGCAACCGGGATCGAGGATGATGACCTCACTCTCGTCAACTTCACGACGGGCAAACGAGACTCGAAAATTGACGGCGGTCTCTCTGTGAAGGTTGGTGTCGGGGATCGTCTCGGTCTGGTCAGCTGGAAACATGGAGTATCTGACGATGCGCTGATCAGCGTCGTTTTCGATCAGGCGATCGAAGCGGGTGATTCTGCCGATCCGGTTGCGGTGGACGCATTTCTCAGGAACCGGCTGAAGGTTTACGCGGATGGAGAAGACGTCTCGTCGTCGGTTCGATTCCGGATCGACTCCAGCGGGCGCAGAATCACGGCCGAGCCTCTCGCGAGACTGAGAGCGGGGACGGGTTACTACCTCGTCCTCCAGCCGAATCTCGTTGGCGCCGTCAGTGGGCTGAAAATCGGCCAGCGAAAGGATGAGGAGGGTAATCTCTCTGCCGGGCTCACTCAGGACCTCTATCTTCCCTTCAATGTGCGCGAAGTGGGAGGCACTCTCGGAGCCTTCGAGTTGAGCGAGGGCGCGATTCGAGAGTCACTGTTGATCGACAACATCCTTCTGATGAGCGCTCGCGACGCGGGGATCCTCGCTTTCGAGACGACCGATCCCGCCACCATTGATGGCTTGAATCCTCGGGGTCGGATCGTGGTCTCAGGAGACGCATGGGGTCTGGCCAGGGACGCTCACGGCAGGATCTTCGGAACGGTAATCGGCGATACGTTCGGTTCGCTTCGTTCCTGGGACTTCGAGGAGCTGGTCGAAGCTTCCACCGGAACGAATGAAGTTCTCGGGCATCGGTCGAGCACTCTCATCTCCTGGAGTCCTTCCGCTGACTCGCTCTCCGCTACCTCGGCCACGTTACCTGTGGCCGTGCCGCGAAAGCTGTTCGTGGTGACACAGGATGCCGATCCGCTGATTTTCGACACGGCGACCCTCCCTTCAGGATGGTCCGCCTCCCCTCTGGACGATAAGTGGTATGAGCTCTCCGGCTCCGAGATTCTCCAGGGAGCTGGCGGAGACGATCATCCCTATCTCGTTCAGCGCATCACCGTCGAGAACGTCACACGTGGAGGGCGCTGGTCGGCGGATGCGTACATCGATTCGCCCGCGGCCTTCACGGGAGTTGTCGCGAAGGAGGGCGACCAGCTGCGCATCACCAAAAATCTTCGTGCCTGGGCAGTCGTCTCGCTCTTCGGTCACGGCATCGGCGTCTACGACCTCAACGCCATGGAGTCGAATGATGCGGACGTCACCGCCCCTGCCGACTGGACGCGGCCACGAGAGATTCTTTCGGTATCGACGGGCGAGAATGACCCGCCGATTCAGAACACGGTCAGCGACCTTCGTTTCAACTCCGATGTGAGCGCGATCCCGCGGGCGGCAGGCGTCGATGGGTACGGCCTGAATGTGCGAGAAGGGATCCTCGATTTCGCTCTTCCGGTAACCGAGGAAGCCCTGGCCACCCAGACGACCCTCGAGAGAGGCATCGGGTTTCTCTTGAAGGGAGATTTCACCGAGGAGGCTAAACCTGCGTCGCTTCGCCGGCTGGATGCGCTTCGAGCCACCTACGAGCTACGGTTCGCGGTGCAGCCACCCGTGCAGCGGCTCTCAGGCAGTGACGTCATCTCGTGGATGATTCCAGCGATCGATAACAGACCGGTCGCTCCACCCTCGGAAGGAGCTTCTCCGGGAGTTCGGGGCAGTATTGCAGGATCCGACGCGAGCCGTGACTATCTCCTCGCGGCCGCGGGCGACCTCGGTCTTCTCGTGATCGAAGCAGGTGGCAGCGGTTACCTGCAGCCCTCGTTCGGAATTCCTGGTTTGCACATCGGCGACAAGCTGGTCGACGTCATCTGGCTCCCCGCGGGTGTCTTCGCTGTGCGGTCCGTTCCGGAGCGCGATCTCGCGGTAGTCGTCGACGGAGAGGGTTACGTTCATCTCGTCGATCTCTCGAGGGTCGACGAGCGATGGACCGAGATTGGTCAGTATCGCGATCCTTCGATACTCTTCCCATCCGCCTCCGACGCCATCATGGCCGAGTTTCCGCGCGCGGATCATCGCGTCATCTGGCGCTCTGAGCAGCCGCTGGCGAACGGAACCCTCGCGCCCGTGCTCGATCCGGAGACCGGGATCCTTTACACGAGCAAACTTCAGGGTACCGAAACGGACGTCTCGGCCGTGCTCGATCCGAAGCTCGACGTGCTCATCGACCTCGGGGATGGCCTCGGGACTCTCGGTGCAATCCTTCCATTGGGAGTTCCGCTCCCTGCGGCTCTCGAGAGCGCCATGACGGGGCCGACCGCCTCGGCTTCGGCTTTCCGTGTCGCGATGACACTTCCCGGAGACATCGATGCGACGGGCACGTTCTCGGTCGCGGTCGAGAGTGAGCGTGTGCCGGGCGCCGTGGCTCCCCAGACGGCATCGCCGCTCCCCCCTGCGCATCTTCGAACGATCGACGGGCAGCCTCTCCCTCTGCATCGTGACATTCCCGCGGGGATGGCCGGATCTCTGCGGCACCAGCGGATGTTCAACCGGTTCGTATCCGGGTGGGTCGTCCCCTTAGCCGATCCGCGCGCATCAATCGACTGGAGCTGGCCGAGCGGAACGACGTCGGACGACAAAGAAGCCGCGGGTTGCAGCAATTGCGATCGCCCCGATCATCTGAAGGGTGACGCGACGGCGCCCGAGCTTCTCGTCAGCGGCTGGACGGTCATGATTCGCCCCGATCTCGATCCGACGAGCGCATACGGCTGGCTTGCCGACGGCCGCCTCGACCGCCGCTTCCCCTCGACCCCCGTCGACACCGTCCGCCCCACGGATGTCCTGGTTCATCCGAACAATCCTCCCGTGGCGACGGGGCTGACGGAGGGTACGATCTATCTCCATTCGGGTGAGCTCGAGCTCGGCTCGCTCGACCTCGACGCGGGTGGGTACAACGACTGGAACGTCTTGGTCGACCGCACCTACCGATCAGCGACGATCGGTCATTCCCCGCTCGGCAGCGGCTGGGATTCATCGCTCTTCCGGCGACTCCGACCTCTCCCCGACGGCAATGTCGAGTATCGCGACGGTGCTGGCGGACAGTGGCTGTTCAGGAGAACGGCCAGTGGATGGATCGCTCCTGAGGGTCTCCCTCTCGCGCTTGCACGAACGGCCGACGGCTGGATGCTCCGCGACGTGAAACGCCGTCTGCTCCGCTTCGATGGCTATGGGCGCCTCATCTCGGAATCGGACGATTCTTACGAACCTGCTGCACCTGGTTCCGGAAACGTCATCTCCTATCTCTACGATACCAACGGTCGACTTGCCCGCGTGATCGATTCGCTCGGACGTCCCAGCAGTCTTGCCTGGGCTGATAACTTCGGAGGGCGACTCCTCACGGTTACTGACTGGCGCAACCGGGAGGTCCGATTCGGGTATGACGCGCTGGGGCGTCTCGCCAGTGTCAACCTGCCCGTCGTGGAGAACATCGACGGTATTCGCCCCGAGCTGCGGTATGGCTATGTGGCGCCGACGAGTGGTCTGGCCGGATATCTGGGATATGGCTCCAACCTGACCGAGTTCTTCGAGCCCGGGATCGCCCAGCCCCGAGCCCAGTTCTCCTGGGCAGGCGAGAAGATGTGGATGGAGACCTGGGCGACAAACGAAAAGGTGAATATCGACTATCAGTCCGACAGTCTGGTGAACGTCACCGATGCACTGGGGCAGACTCGGGCGTACACGATCGCATCAGAGGCCCCTGGAGCTCGAGCGCACCTGGCCTCGTTGACCGAAAAGGGGATACGAACGGTTACCGGGTCATTCGGTCAGCTACCTCCCTTAGGCCCTGCGTCGTATACGAACGTTGACCGGATCTACGAGCTCGAGATGGAGGGCGGATATCTGAGCAGGACTCTTCTGCAGGGAGTGGGGGAGACGGAGATCTCGCGAAAGGACGCGGCGTCGATCAAAGGCGCCCTCGCCTACTCAGTCGCGTCCCGGCCAGTTACGACGAGCGCGAGTGGATCGAGCCTCTCCTCGGAATCGGTCGCAGCGGCCGAGATAACCAGACAGATCAACTATCAGGATCAGCTTCCTGACTGCGGTGATTGCTACGCTCACGTTCAATCGGTCTCCTGGAGCGACACGGTGCAGTCGTTCACCGTAGAGCGCCCGGAGGCCAATCGTGCGAACAAGAGCCCCGTGGCGACCAACAATTCTGTCGTTTCTCAGGCCTCGCTAAACGACAAGGGAGCAGTCACATCAGTAACGTCGACGGGTGGAACCGTCGAGGGTGGCGCGGGTGCTCAGATAGCTCTCGATCGTCACGGTTTCAACGGGAAGCTGTGGGAGAGGGGTGCAGTCAGCAAGGTCGACGACGGTGGCCTCGAGACCAAAGTTGAATATCCCGATGCGAACACGGTCGTGGAGACCGATCCGCGGGGCATCGTCACCACGACGCGCTTCGATCAGTGGGATCGGATCGTGGCGGTCGAGGTCTCCGGCGAACCCGGCACCAGCGAGAAGTGGTACTACGATTCAGCCGGGCGACTCCGCAGGCATGAGCGGAGACAGGGGACCGACACCGTGTCGACTCACTTCGTTCACGACAAAATGGGCCGCCTGATCGAGCGACGTACTAACCACATCGAAGTGGCTGGAATCGATAATGAGATCACAACGACGGTTGCATACGACCTCCAGAATCGCACCATCGCGACTACGCTGCCCTCGGGCTCGGTCCGTACCGAGACCCTCGATGGGCTCGGACGAATGGAGTCGGTCACGACCACTACTGGCGAGCTCAGCATTGGAAACCTCGTCGATGAGATGGGGTACGACATTGCCGGCAATCTGAGCTATTACTTCGATGGGCACAAGTATTCATCCAGCGCGTTTGATTTTCACGGTCGCCGGATCAGGCAGCTGAACCCGGACGGTACGCGTGTCGATACCGAGTGGACCGCCCTCGGAAGTCCGAGGCGAATTCGCACCTTCGGTGCCGATGGCGAGCTGATCTCCGACCAGAGCTTCGATTACACGACGAGCGGTCGACTCGACGGGCTGTCCGCGGCGGTCGACGAGACTCAGGCCCGCGACCTCTCGCTCGCCTGGGATGGCGCGGGTCGGACGTCGGGTGTCGACGTATCCGGGCGAGCAGCGGCCACTCGATTCGATCACGCGGGACGCGTAACCAGCACCAATGCGGGTGCCGGATCCGCATCTACGGGAGTCTCCGAATCATTCGTGTCATCGACGGTCACTGGTCATCAGGGCTACCTCCCGTCGGTCGTCGAGATCGGAGAGCTCGGTGCCGCCACGTACGACTCCACTCTTGCCTTCGACAGCGCTTCACGACTGACGAATCACTCGATCGGTTCTCTGGAATCAGCGTGGAAATATAACGAGGCGGGGCAGCTTGTCCAACAAAGGATGCCGGACCGCGGCGAGTTTCGGTACGAACGAGACAGTCGCGGATCTTTGACGAGAGAGGTTCTTCCCGATCAGAGCACGATCGATTACTCGTATGATTCCGTGGGCGCTCAGATCGCCTATCGGGATCAGACCTCTGAGGTCACCTCCACACAGACCGACCTCATCGGGCGACCGCTGATCCGAACGTACGCCGATGGCACTTCCGAAGCTTTCACCTGGAAGGGACGCCAGCTCAGCACGTACACCGACAGACAGGGACGACTCCGGTCCTACACTTTCGACGACGCTGGTCGTCTCGTGACGATCTCGGTCGAAGGCCAGGGGGTCGTGGAAAAGATCGAATACGGGCTCGACGGACGACTGAGCCGCTGGGCGACACCCGGGGCCGCGGTTCTCTTCCTCGACTACGATCTCGACGGCAATCCGACGCACACTGCCCAGGAGCGTTTTGCGAACGGCTCGGGAACCGGCTCGGCACCCGAGCTCATCGACCGTTACGAACAGACACACCAGTGGAACGTGCATGGGGAACGCTCTTCCTGGACGATGCCGAGCTACAACGGCTTCGCAGCGGCGGGTACCTGGACGGAATCGTTGACGGCCTCATACGACCCGATGGGTAACCTCGAAATACTGACACGAGCTCTGAGCGACGGCACCTCATCCACGCTGATGAGCACGAGCTTTCGTAACGCCGGGCGGCCCAACTCGAGAATGATCCAGACCCCTTCGGGTGCGGTGATAGAGCGAAACTACGACTACGACGAGACCACGGGCCAGATCGATGGCTTCCGGGTCTCGGCCAACGGCGGTCAGCCCTTCGCGGGAAGTCTGCTCGAATACGACGGTATCCAGGTCGCGGATCAGCTCCTGATCGGGATCTCCGGCGAGACCCGCCACAACCTGTACGACTACGACGACAGGAGTCGTTTGCAGGCCGTGCTGATGGCGCGGCGAGTCGACAACGTCGTGAGTGATGAGGTTCTCGACCCGGCGGACTTCCGTGAAGCCCTGGCACGACCCCAGGACGATCCGCTCGATCCGCCGTCGCTCGATTTTGCCGAGGAGGCGGGTCACAAGATCGACGCTCTGACGAAGGGGAATGAGACTTTCGACTTCAACTGGAACGGGGCGGAGCGTCAGTCGGACGGCCGGTTCGCCTATACCTTCGACGCGCAGGGGCGCCTGATCGAAGCACGTGAGATCGTGACTCCGCAGTCGATCTCGATCCGCCGCGTTCTCTACATCTACGGAGCCGATCGCCTCGTCGGCCGGCGGGCCGGGTACGCGAACCTCCTCTCGGCTGGCACAGAGCCGCTCGACACAGACTGGAAGATCGAGGATCGCAACGATGTCCTCGAGTCGGACGGTCTCCCTGCCGAGACGACATTCGTCTGGGATCCGGTCACCGATACGATCGTTGCGATCTATCGGGCGGGTGCCTCTGCGAACCCCGCGATCGACGCGAACGGAGGGCTCGTTCGTCAGATCGTCCACGGCGGACTGAGCTACGACGACCCCGTCGAGGTCTCGATCGCTCGAACGGGAGAACCAACGCTTCGCCTCTATCCCGTCTACGATGAGATCGGTGGCGGTCAGCTCCAGGCGGTGTTGAACGAGTCGGGCGAGATCGTTTCGCGCGCTTCGTCGAACGGAGCCTACGGCGAAGAGAGCTTCGGGATCCCCGGACCGGCGATCGACCGGATCTCGATCAGTGCGACGACCGACTCGACCGGCGCGCTCAGCTCGATGGAGCTCGAGCTTCGTTCGACCGAAATCCTCGACGCCGCGACGATCGCCTCGGGAACCCGGCTCGTCTCGCTCGATGCCGAGGGAAGTGTACTCACGTCGAGCAGCGTCACACCCCTTCTCGACGATCCCTGGACGGTCCGCTGGTCGCTGACATCCGCGCAGTGGTCGGAGCTCTCAGTGGATGCGAGCGCAATCTCGGTCGCTGCAACTGATCAGCTTCGTGCTGCCCAGTGGGGCGGCACGAGCGTGCTTCCCGTCCCGGGACCACTTCTCGGGAAGGCAGGAATGGCGTCCAGCGGCTCTCTCCCCGTGGAGCACCGTGCGACGCTGGCGTCCCTTTCATCGTGGCTCTCGTCTCTCGGGGCGGACGCCGAAGGCGAGCTCGTTCCGTACGACGTCGAAGGTCTTCACGTCTTCGCCTCGACCGGGACGACCGGCGATCCATCGTCATTGATCGTCGCAGCGCCCTTCCATGCTCATCCGTGGCAGGAGCCGCTCACCGAGCTGAATTACCTCCGCGCCCGCTGGTACGACCCCGATACCGGCACCTTCCTCTCACCCGACCCCCTCGGCTACCAGGACTCCTCCAACCTCTACGCCTTCTGCGCTGGCGACCCGATTAACTGCTCCGACCCGACGGGCCTCGCGGGCTACTTCTTCGACGGAACGGGAAACGATCGAGCGAAAATGGTCAACCCGACCAACGTAGCGAAGCTAGAGGCCGTTTATCGAGGAGGAAATAGGTGGTACTACGAGGGCGTAGGGTCCGATTGGTACACGCTTGGTAACGGTGGCCTTTACGGTCTCGGTGGGCGCCTCCGTCTCGAGGCGGCTTATGAGGAGCTCGTCAAGCAGTTCAACGAAACGGATGATCGAACGATCGACATCTTTGGTTTCAGCAGAGGTGGGGCCCTCGCGGTCGCCTTCGCCAACATGATTGCGGAACGTGGAATACCGATCTACTCCCGGTCTCATGAGAAGCAGATTCAATTGGAACGTGGAGAGACCGTTACAGTAACGACCTACAGTAAGGTCTATCCCACGGTGCGTTTCCTCGGCATTTTTGATGTTGTAGGATCTTTTGGTCTTCCGGGGAATGCGACCGATATGGGCTACGATCTGAGTCGACCAACCAATGTTCGCGCCATTCGTCACGCGGTATCTCTGGATGAACGACGTCGGCTTTTCCCTCTGACATCGATGTTGGATCTACAAGGAACCGGGCCATCTTACGTGATCGAGAAAGGCTTCAGGGGATCACATTCGGATGTCGGTGGTGGGTATGAGGACAACGATGAGCTCGCTCAGGTGGCTTTGCGATGGATGTGGGACGAGGCGGTCAACGCGGGCATTCGAATGGGCCCGTTGAGTCCCGACGATCAGCGAGCCGATCCGTTCATCCAGCACGATGAGTCGTCGTTTCTGACTCGAACCTACAACTTCCTGAGGCAACGCAATGATCGCGTCATTTACTATCAGGGTCGACGGTACCGTCGATGAAACGACTTGAGAAATCCGTGACCGCTGGCCTTGTTTTAATTGGGCTGCTGATGAGCACGGGATGTCGCGACGACTATGCTGTATCCATATACAACGCGGGAGAGAGAACGGTCATAGAAGTATCGGTTTGGTATGGCGAGTATCACCGGAAGACCGGCTGGATTGACCCGGGTGTTTCTTCAAACCACGGCCTGGTATACAAACCAGTTCCGGAGGAGTTGACCGTCGAGTGGAAAAACGAGGGTGGCAAGTCGCGGAAGCAAACGGTCTCGATCGAGGGCGAGCGCACACGGGAAAGCGATCTGATCATCGAGATCCGTGACCAGAATACTCCCACGGCGCGCTGGGGGATCAGGTGACATGCTGGTACTTCGGCGCGGAGAGTTCCGACCAGGACCCGAATCGAAATCTTAGCGGAAGGACTGTAATAAAAAGGAAGCAGGTTCTTCTTCTCCGAAGCTAACCTTATCCTTCCGAGGCATTCTCGAAGCAGGTTCTTCTTCTCCGAAGCTAACCTTATCCTTCCGAGGCATTCTCGATGCTGTGAGATAATTCGGTCTGATCTCACAATGTGATTGCCGCAAAACGCGGCTCTGAAAAGGCACGGAGTAAATATGCGTCGACCTTCCTTCAGCTGTCTGCTATTTGTGTTTGCGCTGAATGTCGGTGCGGATACCGAGCTGCCACCCCCCCCGACGGGTTTCGATGGGAACGCGCCGAGGAGGTGAAAGGTGCCTATCTCGTACCGGATGGTTGGCATTTCAAGAGCTCGACGAAGGGCGACACCCTTGGATACTTTGCGAGTCGCGAGAACATCGACTCCGAGGGTGCGTTCCTGGTGGGAATGACGGTGAATGTAAAGCGTCATCTCAAGGGTAAATCAGTGAAGAAGGCGATCCAGGAAATCATCAGGGGGTATGCGAGATCGGGAACGATTCTGAAGTTCAGTGACGCGAGTCAGGACCCGTTCGTCGGATCGGTGCTGCAGCTCGACGACGGAATCACGACGATGCATATCCTGCTCGTCGGCAATCCCGAAACGAATACGCTGTACATCTTCATGTTCGAAGCGCCAACGAGAGAGTGGCCGAAGATGTGGCACGACTTCGGGGAGGTGATGTTCAATCAACTTCTGATCGACGACGGCATCTGAATCGACACCGTTGGATATTCTCCTTGTAGTCGCGCTCGTCGTCGTTTTGATTCTTGATCTGGCCGTGCTGAACCAGATTATTAAGAGTTGGCACTCTGGAATACGTCACGATCGGCATCTGCAACTTCTGATGATTCTGTTCGTGATCTTGCTTCTGGCGGCGATGGAATTGGTCTGGTCACTCTTCATTGTCTATGCGTTTACAGGAGGTTGAAGCTTAATAGTACGGAAGTGGATCGCATCTCGCCTCTGCCACCGCGAGTTTCTGACTCGCTCTGGTCGACCCGGACGTCGAGTCCGTTCCGAACTGTGTTGGGCTATCCTGAAATCCGATGACCAGATGGGAAGATGGCGAGATCCGTGACCGAGTCTTGACGCCGAGCCGTCGCCCGGCGTGGGTTCGATGGCTGGCTCTGGGGACTGCGCCTATCCTCCTCATCATCGTGGCGTGGGCGGTCCACGGCCTCATCGTCCACCCGTCCAACGACCGCGACTGGACGATCGATCAGTCCCGACTGGCCACGGCCGAGATCGATGAGCCGCTCGTGACGATCCGCAATATCCGCAATTTTCGATACCGGAGCGAGACCGACTTCGAGCCCGCCTGGTACGATGCCACCTTCGACCTTCGCGAGCTCGAAAACGTCTGGTTCGTCGTCGAACCGTTCGGCTCCTGGCGGGGACTGGCGCACACCTTCGTCAGCTTCGGTTTCGAGGACCAAAAATATGTCGCCTTCTCGGTCGAGATACGGAAGGAAAAAGGTGAAGCCTACTCGCCACTCAAAGGACTGTGGCGACAGTACGAGCTGATGTACGTCGTCGGTGACGAGCGAGACCTGATTGGGCTCCGGGCAAATCACAGAAACAACGACGTGTACCTCTATCCAGTCCGTACGACCAGGAGACGGGCGCAGCGGATGTTTCTCGAGATGGTTCGTCGGGCGAACCAGCTTGCGGCCAATCCGGAGTTCTACAACACGATCACAAACGCCTGCACCACCAATCTCGTGGATCACGTCAACCTCGTCGCCCCTGACCGTATCCCTCTCCGGGCCGGCGTTATCTTTCCCGGGTACTCTGACCGGCTCGCACGACAGCTCGGTCTCATCGACACGGAGCTGCCGCCGGACGAGTTGCGTGCTCGCTTCCGAATCAACGAGCCGGCGGGCGAGCACGCCGGAGCGGAAGACTTTTCCGTGCGGATCCGGGAGCACCTGCCCGCGGCACGGCTGCGATGAAAGATGTGCGCTGTGGCGTCGGTCTGAGAGGCTCAGCCGAGGTATACTCGACACGTTCCAATCGTTCCATTCGTCTGATCTTTGTGAGCGCGGCTGACCAGCCGGTCGGTTCGACCCGGTCTTCCCGCGCCCCCGGATTCAGGAGGTCGTCACAGTATGAGCTCAGACTCGCTCGTCGGTATTGTCGAGCACTTCGCCGATATGGTGCCGGACCGCACGGTGTTCTCGATCTGGCGCGACGGTGCGTGGCAGGAGTGGAGCTACGCCAGGTTCTTCGATGAGATTCGGATCCTCAGCTCACACCTGATCGATCTCGAGGTAAAGCCCGGCGACCGCGTCGGGCTGCTCGCCGAGTCAGGCCCATGGTGGGCGACGGGCTATTTTGCGGCGCTGCGTGCGGGAGCGACGCCGGTTCCACTGGACCCACGAGCCCCACGGCACGAGCTCGACACGACCCTCGGACATTGCAGGCCATCGGCGATCCTTTTTACCAAACGGGTGCGGGAGCTTGCAGAGGCACTCCCCTCGCGCTCCGTCCCGATCGACGAGCCGCGAGAATCGGGACCTGCCGCTCTGCACCCGTCGCGCGAGGATCGCGAGGGTCTCGGAGTCATCGCCTACACATCGGGAACCACTGGACGTCCGAAGGGAGTGATGATCGAGCAGTCGAGCCTTCTCTATGAGGCGAGATCGCTCACCGAGATCCACAATCTCGATCGCGATGTTTTCGTATCGGTCCTGCCGTTGACGCATCTCCTCGTGCTGACGTGCGGTTTGATCGCCCCTCTGTACTCGGGAGGCGAGGTGGTGTACGCGGGATCTCTTCTCCCGGCGGAGCTCGCCGACTCGATGCGCGACCGTAGAGTGACGACCATGGTCGGTGTTCCTGCTCTCTACTCGACTGTTCGAAAGGCGATCGAAGCAGCCTTACCCAACCGTGTCTCCCACGCAGTCGCGAGATTCGTTCCCCTGCGCTCTCTTCGACGACTTCTCTTTCCGAGACTGCACAGAATGGCGGGAGGTCAGGTTCGCCGGCTGATCTGTGGTGGTTCCAATCTCGACACGGAGACCATCGAGTTCTACGAGCGGCTCGGGGTTCCGCTCTATCAGGGCTATGGAATGACGGAGGCGGGCCCGGTAGTCGCGGTCAATGGGCCGCGGCAGAACAGGATCGGAAGCGTGGGACCCCCGTTGCCCGGAACGGAGCTGCGAATCGCTGAACAGGACGAAGTGTTGATTCGCGGCCCCCAGGTCATGAGAGGGTATCTGGGAGAGCCGGAACTGACCCGGGAAGTGCTCGACAGGGAGGGTTGGCTCCACTCTGGTGATCAGGGCAGAGTCGAGGACGGATTTCTCTTCATTACCGGAAGGATCAAAGACCTGATCGTTCTTCCGG
Source organism: Acidobacteriota bacterium (assembly GCA_019347945.1). Lineage (NCBI taxonomy): Bacteria > Pseudomonadati > Acidobacteriota > Acidobacteriota bacterium. The sequence goes on from JAHWKK010000023.1 coordinate 50,542, forward strand.
ACGGACAGAAGGTGCACCCCGGCGACGTCGAGGCGGTCCTGGGTGCGTGCGAGGAAGTCGAGGAGATCTGCGTGGTGGGAGTTCCGTTGGAGCGAGGAGAGGAGATTTGCGCGGTCATCGTTCTTCGTGAGGACTCGGAGCTCTCGCGGGTCGAGCCGTCGGTCCGAGAGCTCGCCCGGCAACTGAGAGGCTTTCGCAGACCGAAGCACGTACTGCTGCATGATGGTCCTCTGCCTCGCACACGCACAATGAAGGTGAGACGGCATGAGCTGAAGGAGTGGGCCGCCGGAAAACTGGTGAGCGCTCGCCTGAAGCAGGAGGTCGGGTGATGACTGCAGAGACACTTCTTCTTCTATGTCTGAACTTTCTTTTTATCGGGGCATTGCCGCGGATCTTCTTCAAGAAGGGATCGCTCGCCCCGATGTGGTGGGCAACCGCGCTGCCACTTTTCATCTCCCCGCTGACGGCGGTTCTCATCTTTTTCGATCTGATGCCCTTGTTCGTGATCGAGCTCGAGTGGGCGCGCTGGCTCTCCCTCGCGGGAATCATCCTGAATGCCGCTTCGATCGCCTTGATTGCTCTCACGATCGGGAGCAACCGCATCCCGCTGGCGCTCTGGCACCAGAAGGACGACGCGCCGCAACAGATCGTCACGTTCGGCGCGTACAAATATGTGCGCCATCCTTTCTACACGGCGTTCCTGCTCGCGCTGCTGTCGGCGGTTCTGCACGCACCTCACCTTCTGACATTGCTGACACTCGTGTACGGGCTGGTGATTCTGAACGCCACCGCCGCGAGGGAGGAAAAGCGGCTCGCCGCCTCTGAGCTCGGAGAGGAGTATCGAAGCTACATGCAGCGCACCGGACGATTTCTTCCGAGGATGGGACGGGAATGACAGAGGCATATCTCAACCGTATCGGCTATGCGCTCGGCAGCGAGTCGTGCGACGTGGAACAGACCGCGGCGACCGGGAAGCTCACCTCGGATGCTGCAGTGATCCGCAAGGCGGGTTTTGCTCGCCACAGCATATGTGCCGAGAGCGAGACCGCGTACGACCTCGGCTTGAAAGCGGTGCGCGATCTCGACGGAACGCTCGAAGGAACCGGCGCGATCATCTACTCCACTTGTCTGCCGAACAACGCCAACCTGGGGGATCCCGACGAGTTCGAACGTAGCGGCGACGTGAAGCATCTGATGGATTTTCCCGCGAGCCATCTGCAGGCTGAGCTCGGGCTGCACGATGCCGCAGTCATCGGACTGACACAGCAGGCGTGCACGAGTCTTCTCGGGTCGGTGAGGCTGGCGCGCGCGTTGATCGTCGCCGAGGAGGAGACGACGAAGGTGCTCTGCGTGACAGCCGACCGCTTTCCCGCCGGCGCGACCTATGAACAGGCGTACAACCTGATCTCTGACGGAGCGGCAGCGTGTGTGGTCTCGACCGAGAAGATCGGATTCCGAGTGGTCGCATCTCACGCAGTCACTAACGGCGCGCTCGCCCAGGCGTCTGACGACGAGACGGTCGGCCTCTACTTCAATCACGTGCACTCGATCATCGGAGAGACGCTCCGCAAGGCTGAGCTCGATGTCGATGACCTCGCCTGGATCGTGCCGCAGAATACGAACAGGAGCGCCTGGACGATCCTCGCCAGGCTTCTGAAGATCGACGAGGAGCGGATCTTTCTCGATACCATCGGAGATATCGGTCACATCATCAGCTCCGACAACCTGGTGAATCTTGCGGAGCTGGATCGCTCCGGACGGATCGAGAGCGGAGATCGGCTGTTGCTCGTGATGGCGGGCTTCGGTCTGAACTGGCAAACTCTCCTGCTGGAGAAGGTATGAGAGCGAGCGAAAAGCTGAAAGATACTGTCGAGTCTCTCTCGGAAAAATCGAGGGCGGCGTTCTACGAACCGCAGGAGTCGATCGACTTCCCCGCGTCCGTTCGCGTTGGTGAGGAGTGGTTCACGAGCCCGGAGCTGATCTCTCTGTACGGTACCGAACCGTGGGAGGGTCTCGACGAGAAGCAACGAAAGAGACTCAGCTTCTATGAGGCGGTCAACTTTTACAGCCTGAACATCCATGGTGAGCGGATGCTGATGGAAGGCCTCGCGAACAGGCTTTACAACCCGGAGCTGCGCGACGTCGCGGAGTATCTCCACCATTTCCTCGACGAAGAGAACAAACACATGTGGATCTTCGGGACGTTCTGTGTCAACTATGCCGGCACGATCTACCCCGATCGCAAGGTCAGTTTCCCGCGGAAGTACGCAAAGGGAGAGGAACATGTGCTTTTCTTCACGCGAGTGATGATCTTCGAGGAGATCGTCGACTACTTCAACAGGAAGATGGCGGTCGATGAGAGGCTGAATGAAACGGCACGCGAGATCAACCGGATCCACCATGCCGACGAATCACGACATCTGATATTCGGTCGTCGCGTTCTCGCGGAGCTCGTCGATGCCTTCAGAGACGAGTGGCCGGAAGAGACGCTCATCGGGATCGACGAATACGTGCGAGGCTACTTCAGGGTGGTCTGGAGGGAGTACTACAACCGCGACATCTACCGTGACGCCGCAATCGTGGAAGCCGACGAGTTGCCGAAGAGGCTGCTCGAGGACGACGAGGCGCCGCGCGAGCTGAGGCAGACGATCTCGAAGGGCCCGGTCGACTACCTTCTCAAACTCGAGCTGATCCGGGAGCGACCGTCGCTGTGAACGACCCGCGGGCTCAGTTGAGGGAGTGGATGGCGAAGAACGGCCGGGGGTCGGTCGGCAAGGAAAATCTGAGCGACTCGACTCCGCTGATCGAAGAGGGGATTCTCACCTCGGTGCAGGTGCCGGACCTGCTGCTCTTCATCGAGGAACTTCGGGGAAGGCCGGTCGAGATCGACGAGCTCGGCCCTGGTGCGTTTCAGAGTATCGACGTGATCATGCAGAGGTTTTTCGCCGATGTCTGAGCTTCGGAAACTTCAGCCGAGCGAAGTCCCGGGACTCCAGTGGCTGCCGGGCGGGCAGAGTGCACTCTCGGGCGGGCTGCTGCGGCAGCTCGATGTGCTCGACGCGCTGTTCCTGAGATTCGCCGACGAGCTGGGAGCAGCGCGTGTGAGCTTCCCACCGCTGGTGAGTGTCGAGCAGCTGGACCGGATCGCCTACTTCGAGGCGTTTCCGCAGCTCTTTACCGCAGCGGTCGGTCTCGAGGCCAGCGAGGAGAACCTGCAGGCGTTCACCGCCGGAGACGTCGTGCACGACGGCGCGCTCAAACTCACGGAGCTGGCGCCGGTCAGGGAGATTTTGACACCGGCGGCATGCTATCCACTCTATTTCAGCCTGCAGGAGACTGAGCTGAGTGGCAGGGCGATCTACACTGTTCGCGCTCAGTGCCATCGACGCGAACGCGAGTTCGTCCCCCTCGAGCGGCAATGGTCATTCGCGATGCGCGAGATCGTATGCCTCGGATCGGGTGAGGAGGTCAGAGAATTCATCGCGTTCTGCACCGAGAGCCTCGACCGGCTCTTCCGGGAGCTCGCGCTCGAGATCGAGTGGAAGACCGCTACCGATCCGTTCTTCGACCCGAAGAATCCGCAGGCTCTCATGCAGAAGGTGGATCCGGTGAAGCGCGAAATGGTGTGCGACGGCCTCGCCATCGGATCGACGAACTACCACCGCCATCACTTTGGCGATGCGTTCGACATCACCCGCGATGGGAAGTCGGTCGAGTCCGGCTGCGTCGCTTTCGGTCTCGAGCGGTGGCTTCGCGTGCTGATCGAGCAGTACGGCGAGAATTCCGAGGAGTGGCCTCGCTTCGACGAGATCGGGTGGCCCGGTGAGTGAGATGACCCTGATCACCGGTGCGTCGGGGTATCTCGGTCGGCGCCTGGTCGAGAGCCTCCGGACCCGCAGCGAGGACGAGCTGGTCCTGTGGGGCAGGTCACTCGACGGTTTCGAAGGCGATCGAGCTACACTCGCAAGTGGCGACATGACCGACGATCAGCCGTTCCGCGAAGTCGATCCGAACGGGATAACCAGGATCATTCATGCCGCAGCGGTTACGCGATTCAACGTCGACCCCGACACGGCCCGGGAGGTCAATGTCGAAGGTGCGCGAAAGCTCTTCGACTTCGCGCGAAGATGCCCGAATCTCGAGTCGTTCGATCTGCTCAGCACTGTCTACGCCTTCGGTCTCGAGGGAGGCAGACTGACGGAGAGGCCAGCCGCCGGGGATTCGGGCTTCGCGAATGAGTACGAGCGGTCGAAAAACCAGGCGGAGAATCTTCTGATTCATGAGTACGACGACCTGCCGTGGCGGATCGAACGAATCGCGACGGTAATCGCAGACGACCAGGGCGGTGCGGTGGCTCAGGAGAACGCCGTCCACAACACGCTGAAGCTGCTGTATTACGGACTCCTCTCGCTCGTCCCGGGCAAGCCGGAGGTCCCCCTCTACTTCGTGACGGCGGATTTCGTGACTGACGTTCTCGTCTCAGTGATGGAAGCAGGAGACCTTCGACAGATCTATCACGTCTGTCATCGGAAGGACGAGTCGCTGACCCTCGACGAGTTTCTCGACATCGTCTTCGAGACTTTCGAGGAGGATGAGAAGTTTCGAAGCCGGCGGGCTCTCAGACCGCTTTACACCGATGCGGACTCTTTCGACCTGATGGTGGAACAGGTGTCGGGTTTCAGCGGAGGGATCCTGGGGCAGGCAGTCGGGAGTGTGGCTCCTTTCGCACGGGAGCTCTTCAGCGTCAAAGAGTTCTCGAATGAGAACGCGCGGCGGGTGGCGGGCGATGGAGTACCGCACGATGAGCGGGAGCTCGTCGCAAACGTCTGTCGCAGTCTGGTCAGAAGCAGATTCGGAGTTGCCAATGTCGCTGTCTGAGAACGAACGCTGGATCCTCAGTTTTTACAGAACCTCGGAGATCAACGGCTCACTCTTTTTCGGAAGGCTCGCCAAATCGCTCCCTCCAGGGCCGGTGCAGCATGACATGACGAAGCACTTCTCCGACGAAGGGCTTCATGCCTGGTACTGGACCTCCTGTCTCGAGAAGCTCGGTACGGAGCCGTTACGGCTCGACGAGACCTACCAGGAACGCTATCTGGTGGCAGCTGGACTCCCTGTGAATCTGATGGAGATTCTCGCGATCACGCTGATCTTCGAGAAACGTGTGATCGGGCAGTACGGGTTGCATCGCGCTGCACCGAACATCCGCCCGGAGGTTCGCGAGACGTTCGATCTGATCATGGAGGACGAGAAGTGGCACATCGAATGGGTGTCGAAAGCGCTCGGGGCATTGAAGCCGGAGTACGGCGAAGAGAGGGTGAAGCAGACGCTCGAACGGTTTCGAGAGGCCGATCGTGACGTGTACGAGAGTGTGCTGAGGGAGCACGAGGAGCGTCTCGAAGAGCTGATGCAGAACCGGAGGCGAAGGAGGAGTGGCAGTGAGTGAGTTCAGACAGCGTCTGGCGAAGGCGATCGGCAGGAGCGAGGAGATCGAGCGGAAGAGACCGATCGACGAGCTGGGGGTCGACTCGTTCGCGCTCGTCGACATCATCGTACGGCTTCAGGAAGAGCTGGGCGTCCGGATCTTTCAGGAAGATCTCGCCGAGGTGAAGACGGTCGGAGACCTCGAGGACGTATTCGAATCCCGCGCAAAGGAATCGGGTTGAAGCAGACTCGGCCTACTCTAGGAACTACTCCGCTGGGCTGAAGCCTGATGACGTTTGTGCCGCCTATAGCTATGCCTTCGGCGTGTACTTCGGCTGGCATCCATGACCGATAGGGCGGAGATGGGGTCATGTCTTTGCTTTTCGTTTTCAGGACTGAGAATCGAAAGCGGAAGAAGGGGCATGTCGTTGCCTTTCGGTTTCAGGACGGGAGGAATCTTCATGGAAAAGCCAGTACCACCGGATCACGGAGTTACATTCAACCTCGACAGCATCGCTCAGGCGCTCCGGGCAGAGGAGCCGTACGTTCGCGAGGGACAGACTGCCCGAACCCTCATCCAATCGCCTGACCTGCGTCTCGTGATCGTCGCGCTCGAGGCCGGCAAGACGATCTCTGAACACCACACCCACGTAACCGCGTCGGTCCAGACCCTGTCCGGGCACATCCGCGTGCAACTCCCCGAGCGGGTTGTGGACGTGCCAGCCGGCCAGCTCCTGGTGCTGGGCGCTGGTCTTTCACACGACGTGTATGCTGAGACCGACCGCACGTTCGTATTGACACTGGGATGGCCGCCTAACAGATAAGCAGGCGCCGCGAGGCCCCGAGATGCGGCTGGAGATCCACCCGGTCGCCGGCTATCACCCAACGCTGACGAGCTACTGGTCGCCGTAACGACGTCCGGCTTCGCCGGAACCTCCTGAACAACCGAAACCGGATCGCCGTCACCTGGCCGACTGTGTCTTCAGATCGTCGCAAATCATCTCGCCGGTCGGAAAGCAGTGTCGGCGCACACCAGACCCGAACACCTTCAAAACGGTATAATGAAAGCCATCCAGGTGAGCTCGAAAACCGAAAAACGAAGACCTGACCCCAGTGCCTTCGCGGTCGTCATCATCGTGGAAGATCAATCTCGCGGTTGTTGCCGCGGGAGGTGACGTGCCAGAGAGCACCACGATGTTCGAGTCTGAGCGGCCGAGCCATGGAGAAACCATCCCTCGGTGAAAGGAAAAAGTCCAACCGTTGCCCGAAGTGATTGCTTTTCTCCCTCGGAATGGCAACTTTCGTGACATCTTTCCACGAGGAGTAGAATGCTTTTGAGCCCGAAAATGTGCGAGGAATCGAAGAACGAAGGTGTGACCCCAAATTTCCGCATGTGGCCTTCATGGGACTCCCCTGCTATGCAGAGAAAGTCGTGATTCCGGCCGTCGCGGCGATTCCGCTTCCACCCGAGATCGACTTCGACACGGGCGCATCATTTCTCGTCACCTATCTCACCGCGCACCATCTCCTCCATACGATGGGCCGCGTAAAGAGCGGAGGCGTCGTCCTGCTCTACGCCGCCGCGGGAGGAGTCGGAACCGCGACGATCCAGCTCGCGAAGATCGCGGGGATCGAGATCATCGGCCTGACCAGCAGCGATGAAAAGGTACAGCGGCTTCGAGACCTGGGCCTCGAGCATGTGTTTACCTACGATCGTCCCGATCTCGTCGAAGAGGTCCGTAAGGTGACCGGCGGGAGGGGAGTCGATGCGATCCTCGACTCGGTGGCGGGGACGCAGTTCCATCGGAATTTCGACATGCTCGCTCCCCTCGGACAGCTGGTCTGGTTCGGCTACTCCGGCGGGATGCCTCCCGAAGACCTGCTCGAGCACCTCGGAGCGCATTTCATCAAAGGAATCGGCCTGCACACCTTCCACCTGACCTACAGCGTCGCGGAGCCGTACCCCGAGCTCGCTGCCCACTCCGTCGGCGTGCTCCTGGAACATCTGGTAGCGGAACGCATCGAGCCGATCATCCACGACCGGTTTCCGCTGACGGAAGCTCATCGAGCTCATGAGCTCCTGGAGAATCGAGCAACCGTCGGCAAGCTGATCCTCAACCCGTAAGCGCAGGTTCTACGATCTCCGAAAGTTGACGCAGCTCGAGGGCCGCGACCCCGCCTCCGCGCCGAGTCGGACCGGGAGATTCTGAGTCAGATCGCAAGGTACGCCTGGTGAGTATAGATGCACATTTCAATCGATCAAACGTACGGCTCATGAGATACCGTGGCGAGGAACGAAGGTGTGACCCCCCATTACGCATCGGCCATCGTGGCCGGGCGACGGGACGAGCTCACGATTATCTTACGCCCCTGATGCAGCACATTGATGATTTACGGGATTCTAGTTTGGTCGTAGTTTCCTGTAGAGATGAGATTTGCGTCGGTTCAGTTCTCTCCGCTCTCCATCGCTTCCTTCGAGATCACGCGAGGCAGCAGCGTCTGCAGCCCCTCGGCCAAACCGATCGCCGTGTGGGTGCTGTCGTGTCCGCCGCTGAACTCAAGGTAGCGAACTTCGTATCCCTTCGCCACCAGGACGTCACGTAGGTGACGGTTCGCATACAGCAGTGCGTCGATGTCGCGCTCGAAGGTTCCGACATCGAGATAGAAACGGATCGGCAGCTTCGGCGCCGAAGCGTACTGCCGCATGATCCGGCCGTAGTCGGTGTCGCTCTTCCACGAGACGAACCCGGAAGTGGAAAGGACGTTGCCGAAGACGTCCGGATGATTCAGCGCAGCGCAGAGAGCGGCGAGTCCGCCCAGGCTGCCGCCGGCGACGACTACACGCGCCGGATCGGACGCCACAGAGTAACGGCTCCGGAGCCACGGGACGAGTTCGGTCACAAGAAATTCGTTCCAGGCGTCCGAGCAGCTCAGCTCCTCGGTCCGATCTCTCTGCTCGATGGAGACGACCACCGGTGACTCGATGACTCGCTTCGCGTGCAGGTACTCGATGATCTGTTTCAGAGAGCCGGGACTTCGGGCGAACGACGTCGGAGTGCCGTCGAAGACGATGAGCAGGGGGTGATGCGCCGCGTTCTCGTCATACGCGGGAGGACGATAGACCCAGAACCGCCGTTTCGAGTCCAGGACCTCGCTCTCGAGTGTTTGCTCTTCCACATCTCCTTCTCCGTCCGAGGTGAATGTCTCCCACGGTTTGGGCGGCGCATCGGGAAGCTCGGCGATCGAGACTACCCAGTCGCGATCCGCGTGGGGACGGACCTCTCGCTTCGGATTGAGAGGATCGGATTGCCAGGTCGACGAGCGCTGCTCCCACTGCTGATAGCTCTCGATCTCGGTCGCGGGGACGAGTGAATCGTTCGGCGAGAGGTAATACACGAATCGCGTGTCACTCGGAAACCGGTAGGTCCGGTACCAGACGTCGGTTCCGTCGAGACGCCTCATCTGGTGCTCGTCGAGATCCGCGGCGGTGAATCCCCACATCATCGTCACGCCGGAGAAGATCGCCACGTTGCGGGTCTGCCCGTCGTCTTTCCAGAGGAAGGTGACATAGCGCTCCGAGGACGAGTCCGCGGGCTCGATCAGCGGAGTCCCGCTCCGTCGAAGCTCGGTCCAGAATTTCTCGAGCGCGTGAGGATCGTGCTCGATCCCGGCCGCGAGCCGGATGAGGCGAGGACTCGTCAGGCGTGACGATTCTGCCGCGGAGACGGAATGTGTCGCAGACAGGCAGAGGACCGCGACGGCGATGGTTAACGTGGCGGCGCTGCGCACGATTCACCTTGCCGGCAGACGATCCGTCCGGATGTCCGCCGCCTCGAAATACACAACTTTCCACTCGCCGTCCTGCTTTCGAAGGACACTCGTATTTCGCACTCTCCGGGGCGGGAGCTCGACCTCGCTCTTCGCGCTACGCTGCCCGTGGATATCCTTGATCAGTACGGCCACGGCGACGTCCTCGCCGATGAACCGGACCCGCCGCTCGATGATCTCCTGATCGGCCTGCTGAAACATGCGGTAGACGCCGGCGAGCCGCGCTTCGATATTCGCCCGACCCTCCTCCCGTCCTCCGAATGCATTCTCCCACACCGCGTCCTCCGAGAAATTGCCCGCGTATAGTTTCGCGTCCCGTTTCTCGAACGCCTCTTCGAAGCGATCGAGAATCTCGAGGATGCTTTCTTCATCGTTTTTTTGATCGGAGGCCAGAACAACGGCCGTAGAAAACAGGAGAAACAGCGATGCAGTGAGCTGAATCCTCCCGAAGACCCGAATTCCCATACGCGACCTCCAGTTCCCTTCGCTTGTTCGGATCCCCGGAGTATACGCTGCTGAGTGGTTTCCACGGATATCTTTGATCGAGCGGATCCTCGAGCCCGAACTGAAGTCAGGGTCAAAGCCAGAATTCTAACTTAACGCTCCACGGATCCGTTCCCATCGATCGGCAAAAACTCCGTGAGATGGTGCCAGGTCTTTCTTTTGGTTGTGTCTACGACACGTAGACTACTCTGGGCCAGCAGACCCTGACTTTGATCCATTTGCAACGGGCTCACGAGTCACCCCGTCGACCTGGTGCGGTCTCAGCTCGGCATAGAGGGTCAGACCTTCGTCATTCGGTTTAGTCGCGCGAATGTGACCGTCGAGGTGCTTCACGGGAACCGATCCGGGTCCAGAATTGTCGCTTGTTGCTCGTGAGAGCGCCGAAAAGTGGTGTCGAGACGGCCGTGCGACTCAACACGGCGGCGAGGATGTGCGGGTCAGGCGCACCTCGACCGTGGCGGGGCGATTCAGAACGGCTGTCGGATGAGAACCTCGGGCGGCGGAAGGGGTGGGGCATGCGCGTGGAGGGT
>JAHWKK010000024.1 GCA_019347945.1 Acidobacteriota bacterium
CCTCGCGAGTTTCAACGCCTCGAAGAGCGCCGGTCGTTCTGTCGCCCGCTGAAGCGGGCTCTCAGAAGTTATGCGTTGGACGCAGAGTCCGAGAAAGGGGTCAGAATGCAGACGAGTAGGAGATCGTCGCAGGCTCGCTCAAATCGATGAAGCCGACAAAGCCGCCGAAGGCGGCGCCAGAACTTAGCCCCCGGCTTCAGCCGGGGGACAGAATGCGCTCGTGCTAAAAAATACCGAGCCCGCTTCAGCGGGCGACAGAAACGTCAGGCGAGCGTAAATCACACTTATCCTGAATCCTGATCCCTGATCCCTGATCCCTGATCCCTGACCCCTGCCCCGCTGCGATATGATCCGGCCATGAAGGCGAAGCTGCGGCGTCATCCGCCGCTGTCGTCGTTCGCCACATCCGGAGGGTGAGCCTGCAAGCTGGGTCAGGATGACCTGCGCACGGTTCTCGCCGGATTGTCCGGCCATGAACATCCTCAGGAAGCGCTGCTGATCGGATATCACAGCTCCGACGATGCGGCTGCCCTGGAGGTCGAGGGGAGCTTCGTCCTCGTGCAGACGGTGGATTTCTTCACGCCGATCGTCGACGACCCGGAAACGTTCGGCGCTATTGCAGCAGCAAACTCGATCTCGGACATCTACGCGATGGGAGCGACGCCGATTCTCGGTCTCGCAATCGCCGGGTTCCCCTCCGACGTGCTTCCGATCGAAGTGCTGCAGGCGATCTTCCGGGGTGGGATCAGGAAGGCCACGGAGGCGGGCTTTCCCGTCGCCGGTGGCCACACGATCATCGACGACGTTCCGAAATACGGGCTGGCCGTCACGGGGAGAGTCGCGAAGGACAAGCTCGTGCGCAACTCGACTGCGCGTCCCGGTGATGCGGTTTATCTCACCAAGCCCATCGGGACGGGCATTCTGATCGCCGCCCATCGCTCGATGAACACGCGCCTCCGCCGGCTCTTCTCGCGAACGCTTCCGGCGCTCGACGAGGTCGTGAGCTGGATGATGCTGCTGAACAGGAGATCCTCTCAGCTGATGACGCAGATCGGCGCCACCGCGGCGACGGACGTGACCGGCTACGGGCTGGTGGGACATCTGCGGGAGATGTGTCGTGGCGCCGGAATCGGTGTCGACGTCGACATGACGAAGGTCACGGCCATGGCTGGTGCGATCGAGCTCATCGAGGATGGTTATCTTCCCGAAGGTACGGCTCGCAACATGGCCGAATTCCGTTCGTCGGTCGAAAATGAAGCAACCGAGTTGGACTACACGCTCGCGTGCGATGCGCAGACCAATGGGGGCCTGCTGATCGCGGTGGCACCGGAGCAGGAACTGCACCTGGAAGGGGCGTTCGAGCGCGAGGGCCTTTACCTTGCAAAGATTGGACGTTTCAACGACCGGAAGGAAATCATCCGGTTGCACCGCGGCTGAGCCGACGGGAGGAGAAGAGCTGATGCCGATTTGCACGGTTTGTCGAAAAGAGTTCGAAGACGACAGTCTGAAGGTCTGCCCTGACGACGGCGGGGAGCTTGTCGAGGAACTGCCCTACCAGACGATTCAGGGTCCTGACGGAAATGTCTGGGTGGAGATCGCCAGCGTCGGGACCTCCGATGAAGCGAGGCTCATGCAGGGTTATCTCGATTCGGAAGGCATCCCGGCGGAGATCGAATCATTGAAGTTTGACGAGATGCCGGCGAACTTCGGACAGCTCGGCGATATCCGGATCTACGTCAATTCGGAGAACGAAAAACGCGCGCTCCAGCTGCTCCAGGACCGGGAGGATGAAGCCGACGATCTCAGGGAGGGCGAGCTCGAGACCGACGACGGCCCGGTTCGGATCGATGAGTGAGTGAGGGTAGCGACCGCCCGCAAGCGGTTCCGGAAGCCTCCTCCGGCGGTCACGAGGACGACTTTCCGCACGAGAGTCTGGTCCTGCCGGCCTGGGTTCCGCTGCTGACCGGGCTGATCCTGCTCGCTTTGCTGGCGGGCGCGATCTGGAAAGCGTTGAATTAACTTTCGACCGTTTCCCCACCCGACCCCGGTCCAATAGAATCCGGCGATGCCTCGCAGCCTCGTCTCGTATCTCGCCAGCCAGAAGCCGCGGTGGGATCCGATTCCCGAATCGGAGATGATGGCTGTGCTCGAGGAACGGTTCGAGGGAGGATGGCTGCTTCCGAGCCCCTACAAGATCTATTCGCTCGACGAGGAAGCTCCTCCCCAGCTCGGATTTCCGGTCTCGCGCAGCGGCGTATTCGCCGGTCTCGCGGAACAGCTCGACGAGTGGGTGGACGTCTGGATCGCCGAACGGAGCGGCGAGCGGGTGTCCGGATCGGCGAATCTTCTCGAAGCGTACGCGAATCGCGTCGGCTCGATTTGCGAGAATGCGCTGCTCTCCAACTTTCTGGCCGACTACCACGGGATCTTCTGGCTCGCTCACTCCATCGACGTTTCGGCGGTGTTCTCGTCCATGACCCGAAAACTTGCGCGAGCGAGAGGAACCCTCGGCTCGACCGTCGGGAGGCTGCAGAGCGTCCTTTTCACCGAATGGTGCTCGGCCGTCCGCTCGAGTCTGAAACAGGCCGGTGAAAAACTCGACGAGGTTCTCGGTGGTGAACAGCTTCGGGGAGTGGAGCTGTTCAATGTGCTCGCCGAGAATCAGCTGATCTTCACGACGCCGCGCCTCGAGCCGGATTTGAAGGGCGCGCGACTCCTGCTCGAGGGAGAGCGCGTGCGCAAGCCGGAGGCGGTCTTCGCGATGATGACCACTCTCGCCGAGCGGACCCGGAAACTGGCCGAGTCCGAGCCCGGTTTCGCCTGGTCGCTCGAAGCCCTCGGCTGGAAAGCCGCCGAGATCGGCGACTTTGCGATCCTCGACCGGCGGCTGAGGCGATTCGTCACAGGTCATCCCTCCTTCGGCAAAGCCCCCGATCGCGCGACGATGGCGACGCTCGAAAGGCTCGCCGATCGTCTCGTCTGCTTCGAGATTCTCGACCGGCTGCGCCGCGGCATCGTCTGGATGGAGGAAGCTCCCTCGGGAAAGATCCTCGCGGCCGGCGACGAAAACGAGTTCTTCTCCCGCTCGACGCGTCCCCTTCACTTCGAGCGAGCGGGGATCCTCGATCCCCTCGTCCATCGCTTCGGGATGGTCTACGACCTCACCGAATTCACACGAACTCTCGGGGAAATCGCCAAAGCGGGAGTTCGAAAAGAGATCCTTTCCTATCGCCAGATGTTTCTGTTTCAGAGGCGGCTCGATCGGATCACCACGGGGCACAGGCTCAACTTCGAGAAGTTTCTCGGCGACGGTGCGTTTTACACGACCCGGCGCGCTCTTCGTCTGATTCTCGCGGCGCTCGACCTGCAGAAGTTTTACGATCAGATGGCGGACCGCGGCTTCGTCTTCAATCGTGGGATCCGGATTGCGCTGAACTACGGCTACTACCGCCTTCTTCCGCTGAACGTAGGGACGGCAGAGCGCGAATCTCTGGTCGAGTTCTACGGACCCGGAATCGTCGAGCTGTCCCGGCTGACGACCGGGAAGGTCTCGCGCGACCTCGATGAACTGCATCAGTATCTGGTCAATCACGGTTACGATCCCGATGAGGTTCGTCGATTCTTCGCGCCGCTTGAAAAAGCGACCCGGGCTCCCGCGCGGCAGCCTCGTCGTCATTTTGCGCACATCGACGAGCACGGCCAGCTGATCAACGAGGGGATCACCGCAACCTTTTCGCTCATGGAACAGCTCGATGAGGAGCTCGTCTCCGGCGGATCCGGCATCATGGAGTTCGATATGGCGGGAGCGAGGTGGGCAGGATTCGAGAGTGCTGGTCGTGTGATCGGGCTGCGTCCTCTCGGCAGGCTCAATCTCAAAGGGCTATCGAGCGTGGACGTTCTCGAGGTTGCGGGATTCGGCCAGGACGAAATCTCGAATACCACTCCCCGAACCGATACGCTTGCGGCCTCGATTCGGGAGATGACACTTCCGGTCACGCCCGCGGCAATCGAACAGACCGAGGATCTCGCGATCTGTGCCTTCTCGACCTCCGATGACAGAATGGTCGTGATCGGGCGCGTCTCGGATTCTTCGGATTCGATTCTTCGTCCGGTCCGGCTGCCGGGTTCCCAGCTCGAGAGGCTGCTCGGGCTCGAATTTCCGCTCGGTCCCGAAGTGCTCGAATCGCGGCGAAGCTCGCTCGTACAACTCTACGCGAGCCTGTCGGATACCGACGAGAGATCGGATCTGCCGCTGGGACCGTTGCGCCTTCGCGAGGATTTCCACGCGTTCGTCCTCGGCTCTCCGGTCAGGGAGCTCCATTGAGCTCACGTGCTCCGAGCGCGCTCACGTCGACGTCGCTCCCGCTGCGAATGCTTCGGCGAGGAAAGGTTCGCGACGTCTATGACATCGGCGAGGATCTGCTGCTCATCGTCGCGACCGACAGGATCTCGGCATTCGACACGATTCTCGAGCCGGGGATTCCGGGGAAGGGAATCATCCTGACGCAGATGTCGAACTTCTGGTTCGAGCGCTTTTCCGATACGTGGGTCAACCATCTCGTCGAAACCGACTTCGAGCAATTTCCTCCCGAGCTTCGACGATTTCCCGAGCTGCGAGACCGGAGCGTCATCGCGAAGAAATGCGATGTGATTCCGGTCGAGTGCGTCGCGAGGGGTTACCTGATCGGCTCCGGCTGGAAGGACTACCAGGCCGAGGGCACGGTCTGCGGGATCGAATTGCCGAAGGGTCTTCGGATGGCGGATGCGCTTCCTGAGCCGATTTTCACACCGGCGACGAAGGCCGAGACCGGGCACGACGAGAACATCGATTTCGAAACGGTTGCAAATCTCGTCGGCGAGGAGACTGCGACGACGCTGCGCGACATGACGCTTTCGCTTTACTCGCGCGCGTCGAAGCTCGCGCTCGAGCGAGGCATCATCATCGCGGATACGAAGATCGAGGTCGGGCTGTTGGACGGCCGGCTCGTCTGGATCGACGAAGCGCTCACGCCCGATTCGTCACGCTTCTGGCCCCTCGAGAGCTATCGCCCCGGCGTGTCTCCCCCTTCATTCGACAAGCAATACGTCCGCGATTATCTCGAAACGACCGGCTGGGACAAAGTATCTCCCGCTCCGCCCCTCCCCGAAGACGTCGTTGCCGGAACCGCGGCCCGATATCGCGAGGCGTGGGAAAGGCTGACGAAGAGGTTGGAGGTTTGAGGTTGGAGGAGGGGGACAATGTGGACGATGTGGACGTCGTGGACGATGAAAGACGACAGAACCTCAGGACGTCGATCTCGTCATTCGCAAACCATCCCAGCTCCAACCTCAAACCTCCAACTTCCAACCTCCAACCTCTTCCATCATAAGATTCCCCGGTGAGACGAATCAGATTCGGGCGGACGGGGGAAGACGTTTCGGCCATCGGCCTCGGGACCTGGGCGTACAGCGGCGCCACGATGGCCGGAGGATCTCCGGTCGGATGGAGCGGTCACGACGACGATGCTGCCATCGCGGCGATCGTCACCGCGTTCGAGAACGGCATCACTCACTGGGACACCGCCGACGTCTACGGGAACGGGCGGGCAGAGCGCCTGATCGGCAGCGTGTGGGACCGCGTCTCGCGTGAGCAGGTCTTTCTTGCGACCAAAGTCGGCTGGGACACCGGCGGGGCCGATCACTTCTATGAGCCGGGTGTTGTCCGTCGCAAGCTCGACGAATCACTCGAGAACCTGAACGTCGACGTGATCGACCTCTACTACTTTCATCATTGTGACTTCGGAGAGGGCGATCACGCGCTCGACGGAGCTCTGGAGGTCGTCCTCGAGGCGAAAGAGGCGGGGAAGATTCGCTTCATCGGCCTTTCCGATTGGGATGCCTCGAAAATTGTCAGGCTGGTCGATCGGATCGATCCCGACGTCGTCCAGCCCTACCGCAACGTCGTCGACGATCAGTACGTCACCAGCGGGCTGCGCGAGATCGTCGAGGAGCGGGATCTCGGAGTCGCCTTCTTCTCCCCCCTCAAGCATGGACTCCTTCTCGGCAAATACGATTTGCCGGTGACGTTTCCCGACGGCGACTTCAGGAGCGGGATCGAGGACTTTCGACACGCTCCGACCCTCGAGCGGTACCGGATCGCGGCCGGTGAGATCGCAACGCGGTTCGAAAGGGAAGAGGCGGTTCTTCACGCCCTCACCGGTGCGCTCCTGGCGGACTCACCGACCGGAAGCGTTCTGCTGGGTCAGCGCAACGAGGCGCAGGCTCTGGCTGCATCGAAAGTGGGGGAGCCGCTTTCGAAGCCGGACGCCGCATGGGTTCGCCACGTCTATCGCGAGCGCTGAGGATATGAGGATATGAGGATATGAGGATGTGAGGATATGAGGATTTGGGCATGGGAGCATTTGAGGATTCGAGAGTCAGTCGTCGCTCGCCCGCCCGCCTGAGGTTCTTCGCGGCCGAGAATCGCCGAGGTCTACCGGTTCAACGCGACGACGACGCGACCGAGGGCATGGCCAGCGACGATGCCGCGGCATTCGCCGGGGACCTCTTCGAGCTCGACCGTGCGCGAATGGATGCGGCTCAGCACGTCCCGATCGCAGATGCTCGCGAGCCGTTTCCAGGCGACGCGCCGTCTCGGATTGGGACAGGTGTTCGAGTCGACACCGGCGAGTGTCACTCCTCGCAGAATGAAGGGGAGGACGGTGGTGCGGAGCTCCATCCCGGCGGCATTGCCGCAGGCGGCGATCGTGCCATGCGTTTCGGTCTGGGCGAGCAGTCTCGCGAGCGGCTCGCCTCCGACGGTGTCGACACCGGCGCTCCACTTCGCCTTTTCCAGCGGCTGCTCGCGGCCGCTCGTGAGATGTTCCCGTGGTTCGACGCTTGCGGCGCCGAGCTCGGTCAGGTAGGTGATGGCGGTCTTCTTGCCAGAGATTGCGGTGACTTCATATCCGAGTCTCGAGAGGATTGCGACGGCGAAACTGCCGACACCGCCGCTGGCGCCGGTGACGACGACATCCCGGGCGGTGCCTGGATTGAGCCCGTGCTCTTCGAGGGTCATCACGGCGAGCATCGCGGTATAGCCGGCGGTTCCGATGATCATCGCATCGAGAGGTGACAGACTCTCGGGTAACGGGAGGAGCCAGTCGCTGCGGACGCGGGCGCGCTCGGAGAATCCTCCCCAGTGCGACTCCCCGAGACCCCATCCCGTCTGAAGGACGCGATCTCCGTCGCGGAAGCGGGGAGAACTGCTCTGTGCGACCGTTCCGGCGAGATCGATTCCGGGTACGAACGGGAAGTCTCCACGAATCACCCGCCCCGCGCCGGTGACCGCCAGCCCATCCTTGTAGTTGATGCTCGAGTAAGCGACGTCGATCGTCACGTCTCCCTCGGGGAGCTGGTCGTCGTCGATTTTCACGACTCCGGCACTCATTCCTTCGGGTTCGGCGGGCTCGATCATGAGGGCTCGAAACATGAGCGGGATTCTATCGTCGAAATGACTTCATAAAAGATCCGGCAGTCATGTTCCTGAATGACCCTCCGGGGAGTGTGGCCGAGCTCGGAGCTGCGCCACGATTAGATCCTGATAGCTGACAGTGTCCGGCGTGCAGTCCCAGGCGCCGTCGCGGATCTCGAATCGAGCGAATCGGCCGCGTATCGTCGCTTCGAGAGTATCGCGATGCACGCCGATGGCGGATTCCGGTACCCGGTCATTGGTCGAACGATGGCTGTCGTCTAGCCGGTAGCGAAATTGGGGGGCGTTCGGGCAGGACTTCGCCTTCTCGATTCGGTCTTCCGTCAGCAGGTAGTGCGTCATGACCAGCCGGCCCCCCGGTCGAAGGACTCGTCGAATCTCGTCGAGACATGCGATGGCATCGTGCGGTCTGAGATGGGTGAAGAGGCTGAATGCGAGAACGACGTCGACCGATTCGTCGAGAACGGGAATCGAGAACGACTCAGAATTGCCAGTAGCGTCGGGATGGTAGTACGCATTCGGAACATCCAGGTGGAAGAAGTCGAATCGCGGATTGATGGCTCCGATCGAGCTGCGGCACCATCGGATGGCTTCCGAATCTACGTCGACACCGAGGTAGCTACCATCGGTGATGATCCGGGCGAGAGGGATCGTGGCCCGTCCCCAGCCGCATCCCCAGTCGACAACGTGGCTTCCTGAATCGACCTCGCCGAAACGCACCGCAAGATCGGCGAGCTTCCGGCCTACCGGCTCGAAATCTCCAGCTCCGACGATGGCTCTCTTTCGACGAGGAGGCAGTCCGTACTCGGGGCGCGCACGAAACAGGTCTGCCGCGTCAGAGAACCACGCTCTTCCGTAAAGCCGAAGCCATCGAATACGGTCGCGTATCCGGCTGATCATGCCGAACCTCTCACGCCAGACCGGCCTGATCGAGGAGGAACGCGTACATCAGCGCCGTTTCGCGATGACGCCTGAAGCGTCCCGTCGTGCCGCTGTGCCCCGCCTCCATGTTCGTGTGAAGGAGCACGTCGTTCTCGTCCGTCTTCAGATCTCGCAATCGAAGCACCCACTTGGTGGGCTCCCAGAACTGCACCTGCGAGTCGTGCAGGCCCGACATCACCAGCATTGCCGGATAGTCCTGCGGCCGGACGTTGTCGTACGGCGAGTAGGAGAGGATGTAGTCGAAGAAGGCTCGCTCGTTCGGATTTCCCCACTCGTCGTACTCGCCCGTGGTCAGCGGAATCGACGGATCGAGCATCGTCGTCACGACGTCGACGAACGGTACCGAAGCGACCGCTCCCTTCCAGAGATCAGGCCGCATGTTGACGACTGCACCGACCAGAAGCCCCCCGGCGCTGCCGCCGAAGGCGAACAGCCGCTCCGGATCGGCCCACCTCTCCGCGACGAGAAACTCGGCAACGTCGATGAAGTCGGTGAAGGTGTTCTTCTTCGAGAGCAGCTTTCCCGACTCATACCATTCGCGGCCGAGCTCTTGCCCTCCTCGTATGTGCGCGATCGCATAGACGAACCCGCGATCGACGAGGCTCAGCCGCGGCGAGGCGAAGTCGGGGTCCATCGAAAGCCCGTACGAGCCGTAGCCGTACAGAAGCAGCGGGTTCGTACCGTCCGGCTCGACCCCTTCACGGTAGAGGATCGAGACCGGAATCCGCGTGCCGTCGCGCGCGGTCGCCCAGAGCCTTTCGGTCGCGTAGCGGTTGCAGTCGAATCCGCCACCCACCTCGTCGCGTTTCAGCAGCGTCTTCGTCCGCGCGTTCATGTCCCACTCGTAGACCGACCATGGAGTCGTCATCGAGCTGTAGTTGAATCGCAGGTTTTCGGTGTCGAGCTCGGGATTCTCTCCGAGGAAGGCGACGTAGGCCGGCTCGTCGAGCTCGATCTCGTGATCCTGGTCGCCCTCCCAGCGGCGAACGCGAAGCCGCGTCAGCCCGGCGGTCCGCTCGGCGATCACCAGATGATCGCGGAAAACCTCGATGTCCTCGACGAGCGTCTCGTCGCGATGGGGGATCACTTCGACCCAGTTCTCCCGGCCGGGCGCCGCGACGGGTGCCTTCATCACCCGGAAGTTTCGCGCATCCCAGTTTGTGCGGATGTAGAAATGATCCCCGAAGTGCTCGACTGAATACTCGTGGCCGCGATCGCGCGGCTCGAGAATCCGGAGCGGTCCCGTCGGATTGCTCGCATCGAGATAGCGGTATTCGTCGGTCAGGGTCTGCGAAGAGCCGATGACGATGAAGCTTCGCGAGCGCGTCGTGAAGACGAAGGTCGAGAAGGTCTCGTCGGTCTCCTCGTACACGAGAAGGTCTTCTGCGGCGTCCGTACCGAGGGTGTGGCGGTAGATTCGATCCCACCGGAGCGTGTCGGGATTCTGCCGGCTGTAGAAGAGGGACCGGTTGTCGGTGGCCCACGCGATGTTGCCGGTGGTGGCGGGGATCACCTCGTCGAGAAATTCGCCGGTCTCGAGATTCCGGAAACGAATCTCGTAGAAGCGTCGGCCGACAGTGTCCACAGCGAAGGCGAGGGTGTCGTTCCCGGAGCTGACCGCGAGCGCTCCGACCGAATAGTACTCGTGGCCGGCAGCCAGCACGTTGACGTCGAGCATGACCTGTTCGGGCGCATCGGGCAAATCGAGGCGCCGGAGGTGGACCGGATACTCGCGTCCCGTTTCGAATCGGTGGTGGTACCAGTAGCCGTTGAGCCGCCAGGGTACTGACTGGTCCTGCTGGGGGATGCGCGCCACGATCTCGTCGAAGATCGTCTGCTGGAGATCCTCGGTGTGGCGGAGCTTTTCCTTCGTGTAGGCATTTTCCGCATGGAGGTGGGCGATGACGGCCGGATCGTCGCGATCGCGCAGCCAGTAGTAGTCATCCGCTCGGACGGAATCGTGTATTTCGAGCCGGTGAGAACGCTTATCGGGTCTCGGCGGGGCCGGGATTGGAAGTGTTTCGGTCGCTTGATTCAAACTCGGCGTCGTACCTTTCGGGTTCATCGATGTCGATACTCGTCACCGGCGGCGGCTCCGAGACTTCGGGGTTGATGATCGTCGTCTGGCCATCCACGGCCACCCGCATCCCCTCGGCATCCGTGGCGGTGATGCAACCGGTCAGGAGGACCAGCACCAACGCTGCACCCAATGTGGTTCCGAAACTCTTCATTCCCGTACTCCTTCCGTCTCTTCCGGAAAAGTCTACGCAACAACAGGGCCCGGGTTTCGTCGAAACCCGCTTCCAGAAGGTAGAATCACGCGCGTTCTCGACACCGAGACGAAACCTGAAGGCGGCTGCGTCGTATCAGGCGTTGACGAGGAGGTTATCACCCGATGAAGACGAGGATCATTGCGATCGCGCTGACGATGGTGTCGGCGGCGGCCGCCGGACAGGCCCAGGAGATACCGGAACCATCGGGGGAGGGCCCCGCGATCCAGCTTTCGCTCGACGAGGCAATCAGCCGGGCCGCCCGGGCGAATCTGGGAGTCCAGATCCAGGATTTCCAGTACATGGAAGCCCGGCAGCGACTGAAAGGATCGGAAGGTCCGTTCGACTGGTTCACGACTGCTCTGGTTCAGACGAGTACGGACGAAACGATTCCTCAGTCCGAATTCGACGCCTCCCTCGAAGAGCAGGATCTTTTGCGTCTCGGAGTGTCGCAACTGCTCCCGACGGGTGGAAGTTACAACGTGGGATTCACGACTGTCGAACGATCGACCAACAGCCGGTTCTCACGGTTCGATCCGGTCTTTTTCAGCGGGCTCGACTTCAACTTCACACAACCGCTGTTTCGTGATTTCGGGGTCGACGTCACGACGCGCAATATCCGCATCGCCCGGAACAACCTCGGCATCAGCCGCGAGGAGTTTCGGAGGGCGATGATCGAGACCGTTCTGAGCGTGGAGCAGGCTTACTACGATCTGATCTTCGCCAGACAGAATCTCGAAGTCCGGCGTCAGTCGCTCGGGCTCGCTCGTGACCAGGAGCGGATTACCCAGATCCGGATCGACGTCGGGGCCTCGGCTCCGCTCGACATCCTGCAGCCTAGGGTTGCCGTCGCCACCCGGCAGGAGGAGATCATCGTCGCCGAGGCCTCCGTTCGTGATGCCGAGGACCGGTTGCGGACCCTGATGAACCTGCCGGCCGACCAGTGGGCCAGCGAGATCATCCCCACCGAGGAGCTCGAAGTTCACGACGTCGATCTCGATACGGTCAGCGCAGTCGCTCTCGCCTGGGAGCTCAGGCCGGAGGTGCGGCAGTCCGAGCTGCAGACCGCGAGCAGCGAGATCGGATATCGATTCGCCCGGAATCAGGTATTGCCGCAGGTCGACCTTCAGATCGACTACGGACTCACCGGCGTGTCGGGTACCGAGCTCGAACGCGATCCCGTTACCGGAGAGGTCATCAACAGGCTTCCCGGCGGAGGGCTCGGAGATGCCGTGGACCAGGTACTCGGATTCGATCTTCCCGGGTGGACCGTGGGGGTGAACTTCGCGATGCCGGTCCGGAACATCGGAGCTCGGGCGGAAGCGCGACGGGCCGAGCTGGAAATGCGAAGACTCGCTCAGTCGGAGGAGCAGCTGCGGCAGGACATCGCGGTCGAGGTGAGACAGGCTCTTCGCGACATCGAGCGCTTCGAGAGGCAGATCGAGGCGGCGCGTGCGGCCCGGGAAGCGGCCGAGCAGAACGTCGATGCCGAAAGGAAGCGCTTCGACAACGGCATGACGACGAACTTCAACGTCCTCGAGGTCCAGCAGGAGCTCGCCGATGCGCGCAGTCGCGAGATCGCCGCGCAGGTGAACTTCCAGAAGGCAGTCTCGTTTTTCCATCGCTCCGTGGGTAATCTGCTCCAGTATCATGGGATCGAAGTCGATGAGCCCGAACTGGAAAAGGCACCGTTCTCGAGCTGGCAGCGGGTGAAGATGCTCAATTACGGATTCTGGTCAGACGACTTCCAGGACGAGTAAGATCCTGACCGCTGGAGGCACCCCATGAATTCGGATGACCCGAAAATCCGTGAGAACGAGTCCGTTTCTCGACCCGACGCCGATGCAGGTGGGGCGGTCGAGGACGATATTCAACCCCGCTCGACACCGGTGGCCGATGCGGCCCGCGTCGGAACGGTGCTGTACGAGCCGGAGGCGACGTTCGAGAGCGTCCGGCAGAAGCCCGACTGGCTGATTCCGCTGCTGCTGCTCATCGGTATCGCGCTGCTGTTCAACTTCCTCGTCCAGCCCAAAATCGACATGGGACCGTATTTCGAGGACCTGACCGACCGGATGGCCGATCGGATCGGGATGACGGAGGAGCAGCGGCGGGCGCAGCTGGACCAGATGCTGGAGCGCGCCAGCGGCGGACAGAACATATTGATCGTCCTCTTCTCCGTGCCGGCCGTTCTGGCGATCGTCAGTCTGATCCTCTGGGGCTCGATGAGAGCCGCAGGGGGGAGCACGTCGTTCATGCAGACCTTCTCGGTGACTCTCTACAGCTGGATGCCGCAGCTGATCAAATCGCTGGTCCTGATGGCTCTGATGATTCCGAGAAGCTCGGTCGACATGCGACTCATGGGGACGATCCTGAAATCGCATCCCGGCGCCTTCGTCGATCCGATCACCTCTCCGGTTCTCAGCTCCGCGCTCTCGTGGTTCGAGATCTTCAACATCTGGACGATCGTCCTGCTGGTGATCGGGCTGTCGGTCATCAACCGTTTCTCCAAAGCCAAAGTGGGAGTATTCGTCGTGCTGCTCTATCTCATCGCGGCGGCCATCGGAGTCGGGCTGGTCATCCTTCAGCAGAAATTCATGTGATGAGTGTTACTGCCCCTCCAGGAGAGTCCGGTCCGCGCAGGAAAAAACCGAAAGTCATCGCGGTCATCGGCGGGCTCGCACTGCTGGCCGTTATCGTGATCGCGAGCCTGATGGGCGATCGCGAGCATGGTGAGAAGGTCTACGCGACGACCGCCGAAACGGGTGAGATCGAATCGGTCGTCTCCGCGACGGGCGCCATCGACCCGAAGGTGAAGCTGAACATCAGCGCCCACGTCATCGGGAAGATCGAGAAGCTCTACTTCAACGAGGGGGACTGGGTCGAGAAGGGGCAGAAGCTGGTCGAGCTCGAGAGGGTCGCGATCGAGGCGGTTCGCGACCGCACCTCCGCCCAGCTCCGAAACGCGCAGATCGAGGTACGGCGGGCACAGGTCAACCTCGACCAGAGGAAGCTCGAGCTCGACAGGGCCCGGCAACTTCACAAGGAGGGTGTGCTCACCGAGGAGGCGTACGAGCGAGCGCGACTCGACTACGAGAATGCGGCAGCGGCGGTGGCTTCGGCGAATGAAGGGGTCCGGCAGGCGCAGGCCGCACTCGATTCAGCGCAGGACGACCTGAACCGGACCACGCTCGTCGCCCCCATCTCCGGCCGTGTCGTTTCGCTGAATGCACGGGAGGGAGAGGTCGTCGTCACGGGAACCATGAACAATCCCGGGTCGGTGATCGCCACGATCGCCGATCTCTCCGATATTCTCGTCGAGGCCCTCGTCTCCGAGACGGAAGTCGTCGAGGTCAGCCTCGGACAGCGCGCCCGCGTCGAGGTCGATGCGATTCGCGACCATACCTACGAAGGGCAGGTCGCCGAGATCGGAAGCTCGGCCGAAGCTTCCGCCGCCGCCGGCGCCGGACTCCGCTTCTTCAACGTCAAAGTGCTGCTGAACGAGCAGGACGACCGCCTCCGGCCGGGAATGACGGCAAACGTCGAGATCGTGACCAACAGCGTGAGCGGTTCGATCCGGATTCCGGTGCAGAGCGTGGTGGAACGAGGGCCCGCTGGGGAACCGATCGCCAGCGGATCGCCGACCGACGAGCGGATCTCGATGGTGCCCGTCGTCGTCGATGGCGTGATCGAGCTCAAAGAGGTCGAGACCGGAATCAGCGATGCCACTCACGTCCAGATCGTTTCGGGAATCGATCAGGGAGATCTGGTGGTGACCGGACCCTTCCGGACTCTGCGTACGCTCCGATCGGGTGATCGTGTCGTCGTGACTGCCGAGAGCTCCGACGAGGACGACGGCGAAAGCGAGGACGCGTGAGCGAGCTGATATCGATGCGGGGCGTTACGCGCGTCTATGATCTCGGGCCGCAGAAAATCTACGCGCTCAACGGCGTGGACGTCGAGATCGGGCACGGGGAGTATGTTGCGGTCATGGGACCATCCGGGTCGGGGAAATCGACGTTCATGAACCTCGTCGGCTGCCTCGATACCCCGACCGAGGGCTCCTATCATCTGGACGGAGTTCCGGTGCAGAGCATGACGGACGACCAGCTTGCGGAGATTCGCAACCGGAAGATCGGATTCGTGTTCCAGACCTTCAATCTCCTCTCGAGAACTTCGGCACTCGCGAATGTCGAGCTGCCCCTGATCTACTCCAAGGTCTCGAAAGCCGAGCGCCACGAGCGCGCGATGGAAGCACTTCGGCGGGTCGGGCTCGAGGATCGTGTCAATCATCAGCCGAACGAGCTTTCGGGGGGGCAACGCCAGCGTGTCGCCGTCGCACGCGCTCTGGTCAATAAGCCCTCGCTCCTGCTCGCCGACGAGCCGACCGGTAACCTCGACTCGAAGACCGGCCGGGAGATCCTCGATCTCTTCAGGGATCTCCACGAGGCCGGCAACTCGATCATCCTGGTCACGCACGAAGATGACGTCGCACAGGAAGCGAAACGCGTGATTCGAATCCGGGACGGGAAGGTCGAGAGCCAGGGCTGAGCCGTGTTCGGCGAGAATCTCAGAATCGCGCTGGTATCGCTCTGGGCGAACAAGCTCCGCTCATTCCTGACCACCCTCGGGATCATCATTGGCGTTGCCTCGGTGATCGCCGTCGTCTCACTGGTCCAGGGGATGGAGTACAACATCTCGAGCGAGCTGGAGGGTGTTGGCGCGACTTACATCCTCGTCGTCCCGGATGCCGGCGAGAACCGGAATGCGATGGGCCTGCGCCAGCCCGATCTCACCTACGAGGACGGGCTCGCCGTCGTGCGGGGCGCATCGGAGATCCGGGAGTTCACCCCGATTTTCTTCACCGGTGTCGAGCTCAAGCGTCGTGACGTCCGGCATCCGAGCCAGCTTCTCGGCGTCAGCGAGTCCTACCAGGACGTCGTGAATCACTGGGTCGAACGCGGACGGTTCTTTTCGATCATCGACGTGGAGGGCAACAAGCGGGTGGCTCTCATCGGCACTCAGGTCGCGGATAAGCTCGGGATCGCGGCCGATCCGATCGGTGAGACGATCCAGATCAGCGGAACCAATTTCACCGTGATCGGGCTCATGGAGGAGAAGGGGAGAACATTCGGACAGGATCAGGACGACATCGTTCTGATTCCCTTCACCACGGCGAGCTCGGTCTACGGGACCGAACGGATGAGGTCGATCCGGCTTGACTTCCAGGCCCGAAGCTCCGATCAGATCGATCTCGCGAAGGATCAGATACGAGGGATTCTGCGTGCGCGCCATCAGCTCGACGAGGACGACCCCGACGACTTCCGGATCATCCTCCAGGAAGAGATTCTCAAGACCGTCTCGAGCGTCCTGACCACGACTTCGGTCGTCATGGGGGCGGTCGTCGGTATCGCCCTCATCGTCGGGGGGATCGGCATCATGAACATCATGCTCGTCTCGGTCACCGAGCGAACTCGGGAGATCGGGATCCGGAAGGCCATCGGAGCGCGTCGCTCGGACGTCCTGATGCAGTTCCTGATCGAGGCGATCACGCTCTCCGGTATTGGCGGCGTCCTCGGAATCGCGGCGGGGATGCTCCTGGCCCGCGCCGTTCAGATATTCCTCGCAAACAAAATCGACTTTCCGGCGGTCCATACACCGATCTGGGCGATGGCGCTCGCCTTCGGCTTCTGTGCGGCTCTCGGGATCATCTTCGGCATCTATCCGGCCGCAAAGGCCTCGAAGCTCGACCCGATCGAGGCTCTCCGCTACGAGTGAAGCATCAGCGCAGATCGACCACGATCCGCTTGTGATCCGAGATTTGCGACGATTCGAGCCGGGTCCGGCACGGCTCGAGGCCTCGTATCCAGACGTGATCGAGCGCCATCACCGGCACCGGCACAGGCCAGGTCGAACGGTTCCCGGTACCGGCCACGTCGAAGGCATGCTCCAAGCCGGCATCTTCGAAGCGGTCGAACAGCACCGAGTCGCGCGGCAGATTGAAGTCACCCATGATCACGACCGGTTCATCCGGCGCTTTCGCCTCTGCGAGGAGTGAATCGATCACAGGCGCTCTCGACAGCAGAGGGTTCGCGTCGACGTCGGCGAGCAGCACCCGGACCACTCCTCGTGAAGTGGCGACGTGCACAGCGGCGAACTGCGTCTTTTCCGCGATCTCGTTCCACCCGATGAGGCGGATCGGGTGCTTAGCGGCGACGATCATCCCCTCCGGAAGCACGCGGATCTCCCATCCCGGGAGCAGATCCCTCCACGTCGCCCGGAAGGTTTCCCCGAGCCGCACCGCCTCGTTGTACGACCGCCGGCGGTTCGTCCCCACTTGCGTCGTACCCTCCACGATTCCGATGATGTCCGGTCTCGCCGCGAGGATCTCGGCGACGCGCGGCGTGATTTCCGTTGGCGATCCGGGACGTGCGACGTTCCAGAAGACGACTCTCAGGCTCTCTTCCGCCCCGCATTCAGGCAGGTCCGTTCTGATGAAATCCGACCGAAACCAGAGGACGGCGAACATCACCGAGGCGAGCCCGCACGCGATCCCGAGAGAAATGCGGTTCTGACCGATCCACCACGCCGCGAGAATCATCATCAGGAGTGCGAGCACCGGTCGGGGGAGCGCGTACCAGATCGTTCGGAAGAGCGGAAAACGGTCCAGCAGAAAGAAATGAGCGATGACGGCGAAGAACGCGACGAGAGTCACGAGCACGCTCGCCCGATAGACCCATCGTTCCGCGGCTCCGGCTAAACGGAGGAAACGATCGTGACCGGTTTCGGCTTTCACGGTCGTGGATTATCCCTTTTTGCGGACGAGCCGGCTTGCCATGGCAGGGAACTTGTTGAGCGAGAAACGCGGAGGTCCTCGTGATCTGTATTCTTCATGGCTATCTGCTCGAGGGATCGGGCAGCAATCTCTGGACGAGATCGGTCATCGAAGCGCTCGTTCGGCAGGGAAGGACCGTGCATCTCCTGGCGCAGGAGAACCACCCCGAGATCTATCCGTTCATCCGGAAGGCGATCCGCTATCGTCCCGACGGTTCGGTCGAGACGTTTCACGAAGCTCCCGCGGGCGAGGGGGGATGTGTCCTTCACAAGCCTGTGCTCGGCGACCTCCTCCCCGTGTATGTCCGCGATCGATACGAAGAATTCGACCGCGTGATTCCGCTCGTCGAGCTCGAGACATACGAGATCGAGAAGTACGTCGAAACGAATGTCGAGGTGCTGAGACGCGTCGTGCGCGAGCACAAAATCTCGGCAATGCATGCGAACCACGCTGTGATGATGTCCGTCGTGGCGGAACGGGTGAGCGGCGAGACCGGTGTTCCCTTCGCGATCATGCCGCACGGCTCGGGGCTCGAGTATGCCGTGAGACCCGATCCCCGAATGAAGCGCTACGCGGAAAGCGCGTTCGCGGCCGCCTCACGTGTCTTCGTCATCGGGGACGAGATGCAGGGGCGGGTTCTCGAGCTGCTCGGAAATGTCGAGGGGCTCGAGGAAAAACTCACCCGTCTGCCTCTCGGCGTCGATACGTCGAAATTCGAGCCGGTAGAGCCGTCGGAACGAAAGGCGTCGATTCGACGGCTCTACGAGGGACTTCAGACGGTTGTGCGGGGCCGGCCCGCCGACGCAGCGGAGAGGATGCGCCACGCGGTCGCTTCCGCGACGAGCGCCGAGGAGATCGCGCGGTCCGCGTCTGCGATCGCGACTTACGAGCTCAAGAAGCCCGACGAAGACATCGAGGCCCGGCTCGAGTCGATAGACTGGACAAGGGACGAAGTCGCCCTCTTCGTCGGACGGCTCATCGCGGCGAAGGGGCCGCAGAACGTGATCGCCGCACTCCCTTTCGTTTTTCGGGACCATCCCGGTTTGCGGCTCATCCTGATCGGTCACGGTCCGCTGCGCGAGCCGCTCGAAGCGATGGTCCTCGCGATGCATCAGGGGAGGCGCGACCTTTTCGGTTCGATCGTCGAGATGGGCCGGCGGTTCGAAGAGCATCCCGAAGGTTCCGGAGGCGATCTCACATTTCACGAGATCGCGTCATACCTGCGAAGCCTCGAGGAGGAGGGAAGGCTCGAGGAGTGGTGGGACGCGTGTCGCGAGCATCTCTTGCCCGAACGAATCATTTTTGGTGGCTATCTCACGCATGCCGAGCTCCGGTACCTCTTCGGATGCGCGGACGTAGCCATTTTCCCCTCGCTCGTGAAGGAAGCCGGACCGCTCGTTTTCCTCGAGGCGATGGCCTCGGGGATTTTCCCCCTCGGTACCTACTTCGGAGGGATGAAGGCGAGCATCGACGCGACCCGGGAGCTCATTGGCGACGATGGCTGGAAAAGGATGCAGATCGACCCGGAACCATCGCGCGTCGTCGGCTCGATCGCGTCCCAGCTTCCGCTCGCCCTCGAGTGCAGCCGCCACTACAGCCGCGATCTCCGCTCGATTGCCGTCGAGCACCACGACTGGCGGAACGTTGCCGAGACTCTTAGCGAGACGCTGGGAGAAGCAGGAATCAGGAAACAGGATTCAGGATCCAGGGGGTGTGAAGAAGAGTGAAGAGTGAAGAGGTGAATCGGATAATTTCCCCGTTCCACGACCCGCTGCTCCTGTCCTAAATCCTAAATCCTACAATCCTAGAATCCTGGCTCCTGCATCCTGGCTCCTGCATCCTGGCTCCTGCATCCTGGCTCCTGAATCCTGACGCCTGGATCCTGACCCCTGAATCCTGCTTCCTAGCACTGTTCTCGCAGTTGGCCTTCGTGATGAAGATGTGGAGCGAAGGGAGGGAGATTCTCGAGACGAAGGGCATCCGCCGTCGTGGATCGAAGAAGAGTGGCTTCCGTTACGAATGGCCGGACGGCAGGTCCGTCGGGCGGAGCCACATCGAGCGGATCGACGCTCTGGTCATTCCGCCAGCCTGGAAGAACGTCCGCATTGCCCCGGAGGAGGACGCGGATCTGCAGGCCGTCGGGACCGATGCCCGCGGCAGGACGCAGTATCTGTATCGCGAGGCGTATCGCCAGCAGCGTGAAATGGAGAAATTCGTCCGGATCGTGGAGTTTGCCGAGACGCTCCCCCGGCTCCGCCGCCGGGTATCGAAGGATCTTGGTGGAGAAGGGCTTTCCTGGGATCGCGTCGTGGCGGGCTCGGTGCGGCTGCTGGATCAGGCGTTCTTTCGAGTCGGCAACGAGAGAAGCGCCCGGGAGGACGAGACATTCGGGCTGACCACCTTTCGGCCCGAGCACGTGAGGATCGAGGGGGATGAGGTCCACTTCGAGTTCACCGGCAAGTGGAAAAAAACACAGCAGCGAGGAGTTCGCGATCCGAAGCTCGCCAGACTGATCGAAGAGATGATGTCGGTGGCCGGCGGCGAGGTCTTCAAATACGAGCGGGACGGGAACGTTTACGATCTGAAAGGCCGGCACGTGAACGACTACATCCAGCAGGTCGCGGGCCCCGACTTCTCGGCCAAGGATTTTCGTACGTGGGCAGGAACGCTGGTCGCGTCGACGGTTCTCGCGATGATCGAGCCGGCTGAGACCGAAAGCAAACGAAAACGGCAGATCACTCAGGCGGTGAAATCGACCGCCGAGATTCTCGGCAACACGCCCGCGGTCTGCCGCTCGTCCTACATCTGCCCGCGACTGCTGGTCGAATTTTCCGAGGGGCGGTCGTTCGAGGGGATGCGATTGCCATCGCGTCGAAGGGTCGTGGCGATGACGAAGCTGTCGGTTCAGGAGCGGGCGCTGGTGACATTCCTTCGTGAGACGATCGCGGATCGCCGCAGCGAGCCGCGTGAGGATGCCGAGGCCAGCTAATTGCTGAGTCGGAAGCTGACGGGTACGACCCACCAGGTCCGGACCCGCTTGCCATCCTTGATGCCGGGATTGAACGTGGAACCTTCGAGGGCCCGGATGGCCGACCCGTCGAACCCGAGGCGCCGGCTTTCACCCTTGACGATCTTCGTTTCGAGAACTTTCCCCGTCTCGGAGATCAGGACACTGACGAGAATGGTTTCCTCGATCTTCTGACGCCGTGCGATGGCGGGGTACTCGGTCCGTGCCCGTCGCGCGAAGGTCGGCTTCGTGTCGAGCTCATTGAATCCGACGAGGTCCCCCTCCTGGACCGCAGGCTCGGGCGGGGGCTGGACCGGCGCGGTCTCGCGGGCCGGGGGCGGGGCAGTGGTCGTCGCGGTCGTCGTGGTGGCGGGGGCGGTCGTTGTCGCCGGGGGCTGCTGCCGGGAAGATTCAGGCGTGGCGCGGTCGAGCTCCTCGGCTGGTGACGGGCGGAGCTCCCTTTCGGCGGTCCCGGTTGCGGGCGGATTCTCTTCCGGGGTTTGCGGCTGAGCCTGCCGCGGCGCGCTCGGTTCGGGCTGATTCTGCTCCGCCAGCCGCGCACGCTCCGCCGCGAGTGCGGCACGGTCGGACGCGAGCTGCCGGTCGAGCTCGCGCTGGTACTCATCCAGCTCCGCCTGAACACGCCGCTCGATCTCCGCGCGGATCATTGCTTCCCGCTCCTCCTCGACCGTGTCGGTCGGCTCCGGCTCGGCCGTGTCGGTCTGTTCGATTTCCGACGGCGTCGGACCGGTATCTGTGATTGCAACTAGGCCGATGTCTTCGGAGGGCTCCGGAGGTGTGGCTTCGGCGATGGCAGGGACACTTTCGGTCGCAGGGGACTCTTTCGTGGTGGCACCCGGGCCGGCCACGAAGTACCAGCCCGCGGCCCCTGCGGCGAGGAGTAGTGCGAGCAGTGCGACGGCGACGAGCGCGGTCCTGCGTCCTTTGCTCGCGTTTTCTGCCGCGTCGGCGTGAGCGGCGAACGGCCCGCGAACTTCGTCTCCGGTTTTTCTGGAGGCGCCGGGTAATGGTCGGGGTGTCGTCGCTTTGAAAGGTGGTACCAGCTTCGGGTCGAGGCCCTTCTCCCTCTCGAGCTCAGCGGCCTCCCTGTCGAGCTCTTCCCGGAAGACACTGTGGAAGTAGAACGCCAGATTGAACGTCGTCGGTGCATAGGCCCCACCGTGGGTCAATTTGCCGATCGCCTTCTTCAGCTGCTCGGGCGAGCCGTAGCGGTCCGACGGGGTCGTCGCCAGACTCCGTTCGAGAATTTCGCGCACGTCTTCCGGAATCGCCTCGCCGTTAGCCGTCATCGTCGAGCCGAGCGTCTCGACCGCTACGGGGGCGGGGTCTTTTCCGGTGAGCATCGTCAGGAGGATGGCTCCCACGGCATAAACCTCGGAGGAGGGGGTCGGTTCGCCCGACTCGACGAGCTCCGGCGCGAAGAAACCGCCGATGGAATCCCGGATCAGAGGATCGGCAAGCGAGCCGAGGATGCCGGCGTGAAGGCCGTGCCCCACGATGTGGAGGCCGCCATCGTCGTCCATCCAGACGAAAGAAGGAAGCAGGGCGCCATGGCGTGTTCCTTTGCGGGAGGAAGCCTCGAGCGCCTGCGCCAGACGCTCCGCGATGGCGAGGGCCTGGTCGATCGGAATCGGATTCGGATGGTTGCTCTGATCGCCGCCGGCGATCCTGAGAAGATGACGGAGGGAGCGACCTCCGGTGTAATTCCAGGTGATGACCGGATCGAAACCGATGACGTCGTAGCGCTGGCCCCCGGCGACCGCCGCTTCGGCGACTTCCCCTGCCGGAGGCTGCGTTGCCTTCATCGCGTGAGCGAGACCCTCGAGGTCGCCGTGATTGAAGCGGAGAAGCGTGACGTTCTCTTCGAGGTTCTGGTTGACCAGACGGCCGGCGCGCCAGGTCTGAGTCCAAACCGACTCCTCCAGCATCCTCAGAAGGATGTAGGGACCGTACCTCGCGTAAGGCTTGTCTGGTGAAGCCATCCCACCTCCCCCGGTTCTCCGCGGTGCTCCGCGAGCCTCGACAACATACCAAATTACATCATCGAGCGGGCTGGCGCCAGATGCTCACCGGGTCGAGGTCGTCGTCTCGCTCTCGCTTTCGGCGAGTCGGCGATCCCGCCAGTAGTCGCGCTGATACACCTGCACATTCCGGTTGTGCTCGTCGAGAGTCTTCGAAAAGACGTGGGATCCGTCATTTCTCGAGACGAAGTAGTAATACTCGGTCTCTTCCGGGTGGGCGGCTGCGGTGAGACTGGCGAGTCCGGGATTACCTATTGGTCCGGGGGGGAGGCCCGCTGTCCGATAGGTGTTGTACGGCGAGTCCATCGACAGATCGGGTTTTCGAATATTGCCGTCCCAGCGCTGATCGAGCTTGAGCGCATAGATCACGGACGGGTCGGCCTGCAGGCGCATCCCCCGGTTGATCCGGTTGTAATAGACCCCCGCGATGAGAGATCGCTCTTCGGGGAGGCGTGCCTCCAGCTCGACGATCGACGCCAGGGTCACGGTCTCGTGAACCGAGAGATCTGTCGAGATGAAGGCGAGCTCCTGGCCGAACTGAGATCGGAAGTTGTCGATCATGAGACCGACGATGGTAGCGACGGAGGTCCCGGGATCGAGATTGTAGGTGTCCGGAAAGAGGTAGCCTTCGAGCGATTCAGCCTCGGGGGCGAGGTCCCGGATGGCGGTTGGATCGTCGGTTGCCGCAATCCACTCGTCTCGCGTTCCAAAACCTGCGTTCTCCATGATCTCGGCGATGGCGTAGCGGTCGAGGCCCTCGCGGATGGTGATCGAATCGAGCAGGGTATCGCCTCGTACGAGTTTGTCGACCACGGCGAGAGGCGTCGCGGGTTCGGTGAAAGCGTACCGGCCAGCCTTGATTGATGCATTCGGTCGGACGACAGTCATGTAGATCAGCGGAACGAAATGATCGCGCAGCAGCCCCTCGGTCTCCAGCCGGGCGAGCGCGGCTCGGGTGGACGACCCCTTTTCGATCTCGACGATCGTGCGATCGCCTTCCCACCCCTTCCACGGAGTGGTCAGCGCACGTTGAATGAAGATCCCACCTGCGATTGCGAAGATCGCGAGTGCGATGAACAGAGTGAGGCCCAGCCTGAAAATGCGTGAGCAACCACTTCTGGCTTTCTTCTTAGCGATCCGACCCTCCCTTTTCATCGAGCCATGCCTGAAGCATGATCGCAGCCGCCTCGTCGTCCAGGTGCCGTTTTTTCCGGTGCGACGCCCCTCTCGACCTGCGACGGGATTCGGCCTCGACCGTCGAGTACGACTCGTCCCAGACGAGGACCTCCTTGCAGGACCGTTGCCGCAGCTCGTCCACCATCCTCGTAATTCGCCGGGTCTCGGGAGTCTCGGCGATCACGCGGGGGATCCCGACGACGAACCGGTCGACCGATTCGCGCTCGCCGATCTCGATCAGCGTGGCCACCAGATCGCCGGCGTTGGGGAGGATTCCGAGTGGAGTTGCGAGCATGTCGGAGGAGCTGAGCGCGATTCCGACTCGCTTCGCACCCCAGTCCACACCAAGGGTCGGCATGCCCGGATTGTAGCGCGGGGGAGGATCGCCGCACTTCGCCGAACATGAAAATGACGTTCGGATACAATGGCGGCCGCACAGGAACGGCACGATGAAAAATTTCAATCTCGATGCGATTCTCGAAGCGATGCTGAAGGTCTCTGACCGGGTCTCGGACCTCAATTTCTCGGTCGGAAGACCGCCTCAGGTCGAGGTCGACGGCAAGCTGGTTCCGGTCAACTTTCCGGGCCTGCCGCGTCTGACTCCCTTCCAGACCGAGACGATCGCTTTTCACATGTTGCGGAGCGACCGCGAGCTCATCAGGACGCTGGTCGACAGCGGGTCGACCGACCTTTCCTACTCGATCTCCGGCAAGACGCGCTTTCGCGTGAATATCTTCTCGCAGCGGGGAAGTTACGCGATCGTTCTGCGGGCCATCCCGGAGGGAATCCCGAGTCTCGAACAGCTCGGCCTTCCAAAGGAGCTGCTCAACGTTTCCAAATTGAAGAACGGAATCGTGCTGGTGACCGGGCCGACCGGTTCGGGCAAGTCGACCACCCTGGCCGCGATCATCAATCAGATCAACCAGGAGCACGCATACCACATCGTCACGATCGAGGATCCGATCGAGTACATGCACCGCCATCAGAAATCGACGGTGAATCAGCGTGAGGTCGGCGCAGACACGAAAACCTTCGCGCTGGCGCTCCGCGCGGCTCTCCGCCAGGCTCCGAAAGTGATTCTCATCGGAGAGATGCGCGACGTCGAGACGATCGAGATCGCGATGGAAGCGGCCGAAACGGGGCATCTCGTTCTCTCGACCCTCCATACGATCGATGCATCGAAGACGATCGATCGAATCATCGGCGTGTTCCCGAAGGATGAAGAACAGCAGGTCAGGACCCGGTTCTCGCAATCGTTCCGCTACGTCGTTTCGCAGCGACTGATTCCGAAGATCGGAGGGGGGCGCGTCGCCGTTCTGGAGATTCTGAAGTCGACCATGCGGACGCGCGACTACGTCATGAAGGGCGAAAGCGAAGGGCGCTCGCTGACCGATGCAATGCACGACGGAAGCGTCGACGGTATGCAGACGTTCGACGACGAGCTCGAAAAACTCTGGAACAATGGAGTGATCGACAAGGACACGGCTCTGGTATACGCAACCAATCCGACGAATCTGGCTCTGCGGTTGACCGATGAGCCATCGAACGCACCGAAAAAGGGGAAGAGCTCGGACGAGTCAGACAGCGGATCGATGCTCTCGATGCTGGAGTAGAACGATGGTGAAGATCACGTGTGGGGCGTGCGAGAAACCTCTCTCGATCGACGAGAACAAATTGCCGATGAAAGAGGTGGCATTTCCCTGCCCCCTCTGCAAGACCAAGGTCGAGATCGACCGTAGAAAGCTCGATCCCGCCAGGCCCGAGACGATGAGGGCGACTCCCGCGAGAGGGGCCGCGACTCCCACCGGGGAAACACGCCTCCCGGCTGAAGCTCAGGGAATCATTCAGGGTGGCGGAGGCGATCGCGCTCTGGTCGCCGGGGTGGCGAGCGATGCAATCGCCTCCGCCGCCCGCGCGATCGGTTTCGACCCATTTCATCTCGAAGATCTCTCACAGGCGAGGGACTACTATCTGCAGGAGTTCCCCGAGCTGATCCTGATCAATCCTCCCAACCTCGCTCAGCCCCCCGACGAACGGGTAGCCGCCCTCCTTTCTATGAACTCGGTCGATCGCCGACGCGGCTTTGCCGTTCTCGTGGGCGACTCGCTCCGTACGATGGACGGGAACGCTGCGTTTCTCTACCAGGTGAACCTGACCGTTGCGACCAAGGACCTCGGCCAGTTTGCGAAGATCTACAAGGAAGCACGCCGGGACCATGACCGTCTCGCCGCGGGATTTCCAGGAGCCGACTGACGAACCTCGTGGAGCCAGGTGCCACCCCAACCCCGGCGGTTTGGGTAGGGGATGAGCACCGATCGGACCGCTCTAGCTCTTTTGCTTCTCTGGGCGGGGGCCGAACTTCAACTGGACCGGCTCGGGCTCGTTTTTCGGCACATATCGCTCGTAGCAGACCCTGCATCTAGGTTCGTAGGAGCTGTCTCCGACCTCGACCTGGGATTCTCCTCCCGCAATCCGCTGGGAGTAGTGCGCCACACCGCCGCACCGGACGCAAACGGCGTGGACTTTCGTGACGAGCTCGGCGACCGAGAGGAGCCCGGCCATCGGCCCGAAGGGACGGCGAAGGTAGTCCTGGTCGAGCCCGGCTGCAATCACCCGGATTCCGGCGTCGGCGAGCTCCATGGCAACATCGATGATCCCCTGGTCGAAGAACTGGACTTCGTCGACTCCAACGACCTGCACTCCGAGCTCGATGCGGCCACGAAGCTCCTCGGAGCTCGCCACGGGGGCTGCCTTGAGGCGGCGCTCATCCCGTGACACCACTTCCTCGAGGCTGAACCGGTCGTCGATCAGGGGCTTGAAGACCTGGACTTTCTGGCGGGCGATGAGCGCGCGCCGAAGCCGGCGGATCAATTCCTCCGATTTTCCGGAGAACATACCGCCGGTAATGATCTCGATCCTTCCCCCTCGATGGCTCTCCATCAGGGCCGACCTCCTCGATGTTCGTGATTTCCGACGGGTCAATCCGTCAGGGGCTCGTGCGGAGCCGAAGGATATC
The DNA here is from genome assembly GCA_019347945.1 of Acidobacteriota bacterium. NCBI lineage: Bacteria > Pseudomonadati > Acidobacteriota > Acidobacteriota bacterium. The sequence continues at coordinate 26,757 of JAHWKK010000024.1, forward strand.
CCAATGGTGTGCGGGCACGAAAAAAGCCCCCGCTGTTTGCAGCGGGGGCTTTTTGTTGATTCGATTGTTCGTGGCTTACGGCACGATCAGCCTGATCACGACGCGGCGGTTTTGCTGACGTCCCTGCTCGGTCGAGTTGTCGCCGACCGGGTCGCTGGTACCGCGTGCTTCGATCGTGATGCGCGACGGGTCGATGCCGTGGCGGCTGACCAGGTAGTCGCGTGCTGCTTCGGCGCGACGGCGGGCCAGGTCACGGTTCGGACCGGTGTCCTCACGATTGTCGGTATAGCCGATCACGATTGCGGTTGCGGCCGGTTCCTGCCTCATCCGGAGGGCAACGTCGTCGAGGATCGCCTTGGCAATGTTGGTGACTCGGGCCGAACCCGGCTCGAAGTGAATCTCGTCCACTCGCAGTTCGACCGGTTCCTGTGGCTCGACGACGGGTGGCGGCGGAGGAACGACCCTGGGTCGCGGCGGCGGCGGCGGCGGAACAATGGCCGGTGGCGGCGGTGGCGGTGTCAGATACATCGGGGCGAATGAAAGCCCGAGAAGGCCGCCGATCGGGCAGCTCCCGTTGTCGCTTCCAAGCATGGTCAGGTTCGTCCTGAGCCCCGCGTTGAGCGCCCAGCCGCTGTCACCGAACCAGTGGCGAAGGCCGGTGACCCAGTAGACGATGTCGTCGGGCGATCCGATGTCGTCGCCTCCGGTGTAGAGAATCGTGTTGATCTCGTTGATCCAGTTCGTCGTTTCCCAGAAGTTCAAAGGTGTGTTCAGACCGACGTTGACGCGAAGCTCGTCCGCGACGTCGACGTCGCTCACCAGTCCTACGTTCGTAAGAGCGGCGTCGAGATCTCGATCGGCCGTGATCTCGTACTGCCCTCCGACGAACCACATCCCGCGATTCCAGTGAAGACCGAGCCCGTAATCGACACCGTCGGTGGCGATGCCGCTGTCATCGTCGCCTGTCGGAAGATCGGCGAAGATCGAAAGGGCGAGGTTCGAATCGCTGGTGTCGGGATCGAGGAGAGCGATCTTGGTTCCTACGTGAAGCTTTCCGAGGCCGTTGTCATCGAATTTGCCCGCGTACGGGAAACCGTTGACGAAACCCGAAAGATCTCCCGCGTTGTTCTCGATGATGTGATACGGCAGCGAGAACGCGATCTCCCAGCGATCCGTGAGACCATATCCGAACGACAGACTGACCACGTCCTCTTCGATGTCCATCTCCCGGAAGGATCGCCGACTCGGAATGATCATCGAATCGAGTGGAGGGGCGGCGAGATAGTCATAGTTGTTCCAATAGATGCTGAACGACCAGTCTCCCTGCTCGAGCGTAGTCCCGGCGATCGTGGTGAAAAGTCCGAGCTCGCCGGTTGCGGTCGGATGGACCAGAGAAACCTGGTCGTCATAGGTGATGGTCATCTGCGCGCTCAACATCGGAGCTGCGAGAATGACGGCTGCAAACAACAGAAGTGATTTCTTGCGTGGACCCAACATCTCTCTCCTCCTCACTAACACACCGCGAGAATCTGGAATGGGTATAATCGCCGGTGCATCGCGAAGGATCGCGGTACAAGCGACGTGCCACATTCGGATCCCAGTCGGTTCCAGACGCTAATCTAGCATAGGGAGGCCCCCGTTTGCGAACATCCAGGGCGATATCTGCAGCGCTGCGGATGCTCGCCATCTCCCTTTTCACCCTCTTCACGGTCGCGGTTCCTCTGTCCGCGCAGACCGGGACTGACCGGGGGGCCGAGGGGGACGAACGGGGGGATGCCTTTCCCGACCTCAATCTCTACCTCCCCGAGGGGGAATTCGACATCCGGGTGCGCAAGCTCATCAAGAACGTGCTCTTCGAAGGGCAGGTCAATTACAACTTCGTCGATGGGGACGTCTCGACCTTTCTTCGCTACAAGTACTACGCGCGGAACTTCGCCTACAAGATCGGCGTGTTCGACACGATCGAGTTCGATTCGATCGACTCGGGAAGTGACGATTTCGACCGGGTTCGGGGGACGCTGCTGCTCTTCGATGTGCCGCGAGAGTACAACCGACGCTGGGTCTTCCTGCTGCAGGGCGACTCGCTCTCTTTTGGCGACGTGACCAATGTCGATCACGATCAGAACAACGTCTACCTGAAGATCGGCTATCAGCGCGGAACCCCTTTCGACGAGCGACTGAACTCGATCGCGGGTGAGACGCGCGGCAGAATCACTCCCGTCCTGACCGCCTACCGCGAGATCGGTCCGGACCGGCTCGGTTTTGCGGGCGCGATCACCCAGGGCCTCGATACCATCGGCGGAGATTACACCTACACCAAAGTCGAGGCCGAAGCGCTCAAGCGATACGACTTCGGCGAGACATTTCTGATCTCCCGTGTCCACGTCGGGTCGGTTCTGGTCAAGGACGAGGTCGCGGGGCGCGAAGATCACAGGGAAGTCGAGAAATTCAGCGTTCCGCGCTACGAGTACTTCAGGCTCGGCGGACGCGATGCCCTCAAGGGAGTCGACGACGGGATGCGCGGCAGCGACGAGATCCACTGGAGCAACGAGTATTTCTTCCCGATTTTCAGAGACCGTGATTACGACACGTGGAGGCTTTCCTGGAATGACCTCTATGGGATCGGCTACGTCGGGACCGGCAATCTCGGTTTCGATTCCGACGTGTTCACTGCGATCGGGGACTGGAGCGTCGATGCGGGGCTCGGATTCGAGGCCGGACTCACCTTTCGCAACTACGAGATTTTCCTCACCGCGATCTATGCCAGAGTGGTCACTGGACCCGAGGAGTTCGAGAATGACGAATTCCGCGTTGCGGCGCGCACGCGCCGCTGAGCTCACGACCTCAGCCGCAGAAGGTTCCGGATACTGAGCACTTCTCTGACCGTTCCAGCCGTGTCCTCTGCTGCGAGGATCTGAAGCTCATTTTCGACCGTGCCGGTCAGCTCGACGACTCCGTCGACCGCCGCGACCGAGATGGAGGCATTCTCGAGATTCTCGTTGAGATGGAGGGCGCGCTCGACTCGCCTTTCGATCGTGGCGTCATCGACCTTCTCGACGATCTCAATCGCCGAGATCACGGGACGTTCCGACCGCGCCCGTACGAACGCCAGCGCAGCTTCAATCACACTCTCTTCGGCGGCCCGCCCTCGTACGATCGTGATTCCTTCGACTTCCACGACCTGGAGCTCGTCGATGATCAGGGGAGAGCTCGCGAGCTCTTCCTCGATCTGTTCCGGCGTGGCTCCGATGGCCGGCAGCGCGATGCACATCGAGAGGATCCCGATGGCAATTCCGAGACGGGTGCGGATCTGGTCTTTCATCACCAATGTTATTAAGCCAAATCGATGCCATTTTTGGAAAGTCCGCGGACTCGCCAGGTTTTCCGTAACCAGCGGTGGAATTCCATCCGTGCGGTTACCACGGCGTTGCTCCGTTTCGCTCCGTTCTATGATTGGAGTCATGAACTCTCATCGGAGCGGTCAGTGATCGAAGATCCCCGCCACTACCCCGACATCCGGACGATGCTCGAGCAGATCGAGACGGAAACGCTGGCGCCCCGGGCGGCCCGGAGCCGGGAGACTCGCGGAAGGGATCGCGAGGAGCCGAACGACGATTTCCGTCCCTCTTATGCAAGGGATCGCGACCGGATCGTTCACTGCAAGGCATTTCGCCGGCTCAAACACAAGACCCAGGTGTTTCTCGCTCCGGAGGGGGACCACTACCGGACGCGGCTGACTCATGTACTCGAGGTGACCCAGGTCGCGAGGACGATCGCCCGATCGCTGAGACTCAACGAGACCCTCACCGAGGCGATCGGACTCGGCCACGATCTCGGTCACTCGCCGTTCGGCCATGCGGGCGAGGCTGCGCTCAACAAACTGATCCGCGGGGGATTCGATCACTACCGGCAGAGCGTCCGGGTGGTCGAGAAGCTGGAGAACGATGGCGCGGGGCTCAACCTCACGATTGAAGTGCGCGACGGGATCCTGAAACATTCGAAAGGGCAGCATGGGGAGCTTCTCCGCTCCCGCCCGAAGTCGCGAGCCCTGACCCTCGAGGGGGACGTGGTACGGATCTCCGACATCATCGCCTACGTCAACCACGACATCGACGACGGGATCAGGGCCGGGCTCCTCGGACCCGAAGACATTCCGAAGGAAATCCGCTCGGTGCTCGGCAATACCGGGGCGGAACGGATCGACCGGATGGTTCGCGACGTGGTATCGCGGTCGCTCGCCGTGGAGCTCGAGTCGATCGACATGTCTCCCGAAGTTTACGAAGCGCTGGAAACGCTCAGGAAGTACATGTTCGAGAACCTCTATCTGACGCCGACCGTCCGCGAGCAGTTCATCAAGGCGCAGGGTCTTCTGCAGGCTCTGTTCGAAGCGGTCACCAATGATCCGGAACGTTTTCTCGAGGTCGAAGAGGGCGAAACCGTCGAGCGTCTGACGATCGACTTCATCGCCGGCATGACCGACCGGTACGCGATCAACCTCTACGAGGAGCTGTTCGTCCCGTCGCGCTGGCAGGCCGGGCGGCCGGCGGCGGGGTGAGGTCCGAACATCGCTCCTGGCACGGCTGGCTCGGTGCCCTCGTCTTCGCTCTGCTCGTACTGACCGGAATCCAGCCGTTCTTTGCAGGCGTATGGGGTCTCGACAGGTTGCGTCTCGAAGCGACCCTGAACCGCCACCTCGAAACGAGATCGCCGGACCTCGAGCCGTTCCTCGGATCTGTGCTCAGTGAGACCGCGGCTGGAGAGCGCCTCCTCTTCGTCGCGGATCCCGAGTCGGATCAGGGGTGGCCGCGAATGCGGGCGGTCTACCGGCTGCACGACCGCAACCTGACGCTGGCCGACCCGGGAGGCGAGCCGGGGAGAGCCGACGCAATCGCGACGTGGAAGACGTCGTGGCGACCTTCCGGGTACCGGCTCGTCTTCAGTCACGGCGAAGGGAGGATCTACCGCCCGGAGGATTCGAGCCGATGACCGCCGTCGCTCTCGCGCTCACGGCAGCCGCGCTCGCCGGGCTTCCCGTCGCGATCAGGGCGTTTCGTCCCCGAGGCTGGGTGATGGTCGTTGCGGGAAGCATCCTGACCGGGCTCGGCTTCGCCGGGATGGCGATGCTTCTCCTCTCGCTCGCCGGCCTGGCCTGGACCCTCGGGTCGACGATCGCGGGGACGGCTGTCGTCGCTGTCATTGCCGCTCTCTTCATCCCTCCGGAGATCCCGTCCGAGAATAGCGCGGAGACCGGCACCTCTACGCGAAGCGAGCGGGCGCTCGCAATCGCCCTCGACGTCGGTGCGGCGTTTCTCATCGGCGGCCAGCTTCTCTACGTAACGGCTGCGCCGCCGTGGGAGTGGGATTTCACCGCGATATGGGGATTGAAAGGGGCGATGTTCACGAGTGCCGGAGGGATCGACTTCGGAGCGCTTTCCGATCCCGAGCTCGCGTTTGCTCATCCCGACTACCCTCCGCTCCTTCCGCTGATTTACGCGTGGGTCGCCTTGTGGGGAGGGGGCTGGTCGGATCGCCACCTGGCTCTGATCGTGTCGGTCGTCGCGATTGCCGCTCTGCTGGTCGTTCGTTCTCATCTGAAGCGCCGGCTCGGTCGTCCGCTTCTGGTCTCGATGGGAACGCTCGCGCTGACGAGGGCGCTGTTCGATACGCCGCCGGCTCTCGCGGACGGGCTTCTTCTCTGCTTTCTCACCGTAGCGGTGCTCGCAATCTTCGACAACGATGGAGAGAATCAAAACGTCGTTCCCTGGCTCTGGCTCGGTTTTGCGGCTCTCACGAAGAATGAGGGAATCGCCGCGGTCGTGAGCGTCACGCTGGCGCTGCTGCTCGTGAGAAGGCGCGCCTTTTCGAGCGCGCTCGCGGGGAGAGCGCTCATCGCCGCCACGATTGCGATGTGCTGGATCATTCCTCGCGCGATTTTCGATCTGGAGTCCGATCTCGGCGCCGGGAGTCCATTTTCGAGGGTGCCGGAGAATGTCGGGGATCTCCTGAGCGCGCTCGCCGCCGTTCCGCCAGCCCACGCGCTGCAATGGGGCACGGTGCTGGCGGCGATCATCCTCGCGCGGCGATTGGCTGGCCGCGATCTCGGCATTTTGTGCTTCGCAGCGGCTCAGCTGGCGTTCTATCTCGGCGGATATCTGGTGACGCCTCACGAGGTCGCGTGGCATGTGGCGACATCCTGGCCGAGGCTCACGATGCATCTTCTGCCGTTGATGATCGTCGTGGCGACGAGCGCGCTGGCCCTGACCTTCGGATGGGTGGCGGTGCCCGGCTCGAGGCAGAAGGTTACTCGAACCGAATGATGCCGAACCGTCTTTTTCCGACTTTGAAGGAGTAGGATTTTCCCGGCGAGGCGTCGATGGTGCCGCGGACGTCGTCGAACCGCTCGTCGTCGATCGAGACGCCCCCCTGAGCGATCAGCCGTCTCGCGTCGGTGTTGCTCGAAGCGAGTCCCGAGGCGGTGAGAACTTTCGCGATGGAGAGTGGTTCGTCGGAGCCGTCGAGAACGAATTCCTCGATCTCTTCCGGTTTTTCGCCGCGGCTGAAGACTCGCGTGAATTCCGCGAGTGCCGCATCCGCCGCGGCCTCACCGTGAAAGTCGCGGACGATCGAGTGGGCGAGCGCCTTCTTGACTTCCATCGGGTGTCGCTTTCCCGACTCGACCTCGGCGCGCAAGCTTTCGATACTCGCGGGTGTCGCATCGGTGCAGAGCTCCTGGTATTTCCACATGAGCTCATCGGAGATCGACATCGTCTTCCCGAAAATCGACCCGGGCTCCTCGTCGATACCGATGTAGTTGTCGAGTGATTTCGACATCTTCTCGACGCCGTCCAGTCCTTCGAGCAGCGGCATCGTCATGACGATCTGGGGCTCCTGTCCATACTCTTTCATCAGGTCGCGACCGACGAGAAGGTTGAAAAGCTGGTCCGTGCCCCCGAGCTCGACGTCGCACTCGAGCGCAACGCTGTCGTACCCCTGTGCGATCGGATAGAGAAGCTCGTGAAGCGAGATCGGCTGATGCGATTCGTATCGCTTCCGGAAATCGTCGCGCTCCAGGATCCGTGCAACCGTATATTTCCCCGCGAGCCGGACCATACCGTCCGCTCCCAGTTTCATCAGCCACTCCGAGTTGAAAACGATTTCGGTCTTTTCGGGATCGAGAAGTTTGAAAATCTGGCGCCGGTAGGTCTCGGCGTTGCGGAGGATCTGGTCCCGGCTCAGCTCCGGACGGGTCGACTTCTTTCCGGACGGGTCGCCGATAATCCCGGTGAAGTCGCCGATGAGAAAGGCGACACGGTGCCCGAGTTGCTGAAACTGGCGCATCTTACGGATGACGACGGTGTGTCCGAGGTGGATGTCGGGCGCGGTCGGATCGAAGCCCGCCTTGATCAGCAGGGGTTTTCCTTCACGCCCGCTGCGCTCGAGTTTTCTCCGGAGCTCGGGACGTTCGATTACATCGACCGTGCCCTTGGTGAGGTAGCCGAGCTGATCGTCGATCGACCCGGAAACGGTCAGGGGTATTTCGTCGAATGCCATGCGGGTGGCGATTATAGCGAGCGAGGCCCGAAGCTTGCTCCGGAGAGTGCCGAGGGGGAGGCAATCATGAGAAAACCACATCTGCTGTCATTGATCGGAATTGCAGTGCTCGTTGCCGCCTGTGGCGGTGGGTTCGATCTCGGTGGGATCGACCTCGGGGAGATTCTCGGCTCGACGGGTCCCGGTGACGGGTCTGTCGTCGAAGGCTCCGTTCTGACCGTCGACACGGCCGAGCGGAGGATCGATCTCGACGTCAACTACATCAACAACCTGCGGGACGATCGGGCGAACAGCTCGATCTGGTACCGGGAAGGCGTGCAAGTCGAGTATCAGAACGAGATGTATCCGGTGAGCGCGCTCGAGCGCGGTGACGTGATCCGCGTGGAGGGCGAGAATCAGAATGGCCGGTTCCTCGCGAGTGCAATTACACTCGTACGCAACGTGAGAGGGTGATCCCTGACCGAACGAAGCCGGCGGGGATTCACGGCCGGGATCGCTGAATGGTCAGACTGAGGGAAGACGCGTCGCGGCGATTCCGCCCGACGAGGGTGGAGCTCGATGCGTCCGCGCTGTCTCACAACATCGCGAGGATGAGGAACCGGCTTCCGCCCGGATCCAGACTCGTGGTGGTCGTCAAGGCGAACGCCTACGGTCACGGGGCGATCGAGACTGCCCGTGTCGCCGAGAGGGAAGGCGTCGCGATGCTCGCCGTTGCGATTCTCGAGGAAGCGATTATTCTGCGGGAGGCTGAAATCCGCCTTCCGATCCTATGCTTCGGGCCAATCGGAATCGATGGCACCCGGGAGGCCGTCGACCGGGACATCACGCCCGGAATCACCGGACTCGAAAATCTCAATGCGGTCGCAAGCGCAGCCTCGAGTCTGGGGAAGTCGGTCGGAGTCCATCTGAAGCTCGATTCGGGTATGGGGAGGATGGGTCTCGTCGACGAGGATCTGGAGCCCGCGGCTGCCCTGATTCTCGATACGGAGTCGGTGCGCGTCGAAGGGATCTACACGCATTTTTCGAACGCTTCGACACCAGAGGACCCCTTGAATGAGGAGCAGCAACGGAGGTTCGGCGAGATGGTCGCGAAGCTGGCGAAGCTCGGAATCGAGGCTCCGCTGCATCATACGGCCAACAGCGCGGCAGCCGAGGCGGGACTGGTTCGCGATGGAGACTGGGCGCGCTGCGGCATCGCGCTGTACGGCGGCAATCCGATGGATGACAATCGCGAAATGGATCTTCTGCCGGTGATGCGCTGGATCACTGCAATCGCACGTGTCAAATGGCTCGATGAGGGCGAAGTGGTCGGGTACGGCAAGGCATACGTGACCTCGCGCAGGACGCGCGTCGCCACGCTGCCGGTCGGCTACGCGGACGGGTACCACCGCGCGCTTTCCGGACGGTCGCGCGTGCTCGTCCACGGCCAGAGCGCACCGGTGATCGGTCGCGTCTCGATGGATCTGATCACCATTGACGTCACCGACATCGAGGGAGCCACGACGGGAGACGAGGTCGTTCTCCTCGGACGACAGGGGGACGCGGTCATCACTGCCGAAGAGCTCGCCGGACTCGCGGGTACGATCAACTACGAAATCTTCACCTCTGTATCATCCAGAGTTCCGCGAGTGTGGAACCTTCCCCGATAGACCGCGATAAAATTCTGATCCATGACCGAATTCATTCGAAGCGAAATCGACGGCGGCATTGCGACCGTCACACTCAACCGTCCGGGGAAGCTGAACTCGTTCACTGGCTCGATGCGACAGGATCTGGCCGAGGCGCTGCGAACTCTGGAAGAGGGGAAGTCGAAGATCCGAGTCGTCATCCTGACCGGCGAGGGGCGGGGTTTTTCCGCCGGAGGTGACGTCGACACGATGAGCGAGCTCCAGGAGCGCCGCGACGTGGTCGGCTTCACCAGGCTGCTCAACGCCGGCATGGAAGTCGTGACGACGATTCGGGACTCGCCGCTGATCTTCATCGCTGCCGTCAACGGTGTCGCCGCGGGGGCCGGGCTCAATCTCGCGCTTGCCTGCGATTACAGGATCGCCTCGGATGCGTCCAGTTTCGGTTCGACCTTCGTCAGGATCGGCATGCACCCCGACTGGGGCGGAACCTGGCTTCTGCCGCGGCTGATCGGCACGAGCCGGGCGCTCGAGCTGATGCTGACCGGACGGATTGTGGATCCGACCGAAGCAATGGATCTCGGACTGGTCGACAGGGTCGTCCCCGCCGCAGATCTGATGGAAGAAGCGAGGAAGCTCGCCACAGCGATCGCAGAGGGTCCTCCGATTCCCGTTCGCGACATCAAGCAGGCGGTTTACGAAGCATTCCGCAACGATCTCCGGATGCAGATTCGTCTCGAGACCGAAAACCAGCTCCGCGCTTTTCTCTCCGACGACGCACGTGAAGGGATGGAAGGCTTCCGTGAAAAGCGCAAGCCGGAGTTCCGTGGTGAGTGATGGCGGTGAATCGTTCAGAGTGTTGAACGCCACTTCGATGCCGGTCGGAACGAGCCGGTGCATTGCGCTGGCCGATCGTCGAATTGCGTTATTCCGGACCGAGAAGGGTTTTTTCGCGGTCGACGACCAATGCCCGCACCGGGGCGGATCCCTCAGCGAGGGCGATGTGATCGATGGCGAAGTGGTCTGTCCCTGGCATTTCTGGCCTTTCGACCTCGAGACGGGCAGGCACAGGCCGAGCGGCGGAAGATTCGCAGTGACTTCCTACGCTACGCGGCTCGAGGGAGATGACCTGATGATCGAGATTTCAACAGAAGGAGAACGATGAACCCCCGTCCACTCAGACACGTCGATCTTTTCAGCGACGCAGGCAGGCTGGAGGCGCTCTACCGGGACATTCCCGACGCGCGCGCTTCGGCGGTCGTCTGCCATCCGCATCCCCTTCACGGGGGGACGCTGCACAACAAGGTCGTTTTCCGTGCCGCACGAGGGCTCGAGAGCGCGGGAGTCGCAACGGTGAGGTTCAATTTCCGGGGTGTCGGGACGAGCCAGGGCCGTCACGATTCGGGGGAGGGAGAGCAGCGCGATTTCGAAGCGGCAATGCGATGGATCAGAAAGCATCACCCGAACGTCCCGTTCATAGCAGGTGGTTTCTCCTTCGGATCGTGGGTCGCGAGTCGCTACGCGTGCGACGCGCCGGAAGTTGCAGCCATTTTCATGATCGGCGCACCGGTCAACAAGTACTCTCTTTCCTATCTGAACGGTTGCAACAAGCGGAAGCTGATCCTTCAGGGTTCGGAGGACGAGTTCGGCGATCCGGAAAAGCTCGGCGAGATGGTGTCGTCGTGGCCGGACGCGGAGCTGATCGTCGTCGACGGTGCCGATCATTTCTTCGCGCGGCAGATCGACGTCGTCGAACAGACGATGAAATTGTGGGCCGACGAGCTTCTGGACTGAGGATCGGCGGCCAGTTGCCAGTTGCCGGTTGCCGGTTGGGAGTTGCGAGTGGCCCGGATGATCCTTTCTACCCTTCCGTAGGCTCATCCTTTCCAGTCGGGTCGGTGATCGGAGTGGAAAAGCGACTTCGAGGAAGTATCGTTTTTCCGGTCAGCCCGCGTCCGCGGGCGACAGATCTTAGCCCCCGGCTTCAGCCGGGGGACAGGAGCTTGTTCCCAAGATCGTGTCGAGCCCGCTTCAGCGGGCGACAGAATGGCGATTTCAAGTATGCGGACCAGGCTCGAAGAAGCCGCAACTCGAAAGCTGGCAACTGGCAACTGGCAACCGGCAACTGGCACCGGCCACCGGGCAACTGGTCAGTTCCCGGACGCGGGTGCGAGCAGCAGCCGTCGGCCGCACTGTCGGACGATCGCCCGCCCTTCCGGGACGTCGCCTTGCTGAACCAGCACCCATGCCTCCGGCGGAGGGGTGTCATCCGGGGCCGGGTGAAGAAGAGTCGCGTGGCGCGCGTAGAAGCGAGCAGTCGGCACCGGTACCGGCTGCATGACTGCCACGACGGGCGCTTCGGAAGATGGCGGAAGCGCATCGAGTGCGCACCGCGTGTCGTCCGCGACGCTCCGCCGATTGCGGACGACTCCATAAATTGCGCACTGCAGCAGGGTAAGGACGATCATCATCGCCACGACGTGGCGAAGCCAGCGCCTGCGCGCGACCTCCGGCGCAAGCCACTCGGCCGTGAGGATTGCGAGCGGCGGATAGACGGGAACGGCATACCAGATGAGCTTCGTACCGGCCAGACTGAAGACGAACAGCGGAATCCAGAACCAGAGCGCGATCCAACGCTCGCCGGTCCGTTCGCGGAATGCCCGCCAGGTGATCACCGGTATGGCGATGATCGCGATCCAGTGCCACGGATTGAATTCCGAGGCGAAAATCGCCTCCAGGTAGTACCACCACGGCCCGGCGTGACCTTCGATGGGTGAGGTCATACGCTCGACTAAATTGACGCCGAAGTAATATCCGGCGAAATCCGATCCGTGAGCAGCGATCTGATGGAGGTGCCACGGCAGTGCGATTGCGACTGCGACGGCACCTGCCCTGACCACGAGCCGCGCGAGGTCACCTCGTTCGATCAGCGCGATCACAGCGGCAACCGCAAGTGCCAGGATCGGAAGATGGGGCTTGATCATCGCCGCGGCGCCGAGCGCCACCCCGCACCACAGCCATGATCTTCGGTTCGCCGCGAGCGCCGCGAGAGTGAGCATCGTGGCGAGCGGAACCTCGAGCATCGCCTGACGCGCGAACTCGAGCCACTGGGGCGCGGCGAGAAGGACCAGGGTCGCCAGCAGGGCCGGAGCGCGGCCCGCCCGCTCGAACGTCAGCCGCCAGACCCCCCACAGCCCCGCCAGTGCGAACGAGGCAGTCGGAAGGCGCGTTGCGAGCTCGCCAACTCCAATGAGCTGGTAGAACGCCGCGATCAGCCAGAAGAAAAGCGGCGGCTTGTGCTGGAAGTATTCACCGGCCCGGGTGAGCGAAAGCCATTGGCCCTTTTCCGCGACGTCGAGCGCGACCGACGCGTAGATCGCCTCGTCCCAGTCGCGCAACGCCTCCGAGCCGAGACCATAGAAAATTACGACGACTGCGAATCCGGCCAGCAGTAGCTCCGGCACGGGATATCGACGCCATCGAGATTCCGGCGGCTTGCTGGAATCAACGGTGCCGGGCGCAGTCATCGGAGGTTTGTACGAGCTCGTTCGTGTCACGTGCGCTCGTCGGATTCTACGCTGCGCCGGCGGCGCTACTTCTTCCCCTCTTTGGCAGCGAGTCGCTTCATCCTCGACTTCGCGAGCTCGTTGCTCGCGTCGATCCGGAGGACGTCCTCGTAATGGTGTTTCGCTCGCGTGAACATGTTCTGTTCGAGATAGAGGTCGCCCAGAGCAATGATCGTCTCGATCCGGTTGGGGTCGATCGAAAGGGCGCGGGCGAGACTTTCCGCGGCAGTTTGCTTCCACTTGGGATTCTGCATCTGACACATTCCGAGCAGGTGCCACGCTTTGGCGTTGTCCGGCTCGAACTTGACTGCCTGCTGAAGAAGAACGATCGCAGTGTAGTTATCCCCTGAGAGGCTGAGGTTCTCCGCTTTCTTGTAGTTCTGAATCGCGAGTGAACGGCGAGCGGTCTGCTGTGCAATGGTTCTGTGGGTGGCCGCCCTTCGGGTTTTCAGAAGATTGTCGTACGCCTCCCGCTGATCGGCATCGAGGAGTACCTGTCTGGCTTCGTTGATGCGAGCCTGGATTTCGCGGACCGCGGGATGGACCGGCGCCGGGTACGTCGCTGTCTCGTACTTCTGTTTCATAGCATCGATTCGCATTCCGATCTGGGCGCGCGTCGCGGCCAGAGGAACGTCGAGGAACCTGTAATGATCGAGCTTGTCGAGCCGCTTCGAGAGCGAGAGGACTTCGAGCGCCTTGGTGTCGCCCCCGATCGAAGCGAGGATCGACAGGTCCCGCTCCGTTTCGTCGAACGATGTCTGTGACTGGGGGGTCGCGCTCCGCACACGAAAAATGCCGAAAGTCGTCATCGCGATCACGGAGCGCGCCGCCACCGTGGAGCCCTTCGGAAAGTTTCGCAAGTACTCCTGGAGTGTCTTGCTCTCGTCGAGTTTCTCGATAGCTTCGCGCTCCTGATCGTTCAGCGGGAGGCTTTCGAGGCCGAAGGGCGGCTCAGGCGCAGGCTCGATCCGCTGGGCAAGGTCACCGAGTGCATTTCGGAGGATCAGTCCGCTCTGGATCGAGCGAATCCCATCCATCACGAGAGCCGTGGTGGGCACCATTGCCCGCTTTTCGTGCGGAAGTAGCTCGCTGTCTTCGAAGGTGATGGTTCCCTGTTCGAGAGAAAACATCGGGATGAAGAGATTGCGGATCCAATCGCGAAGATGGGAGAGCGGATTCTTCAGCTGGATCGAGTCGCTCTCGGAGAAATGTAAAGCGACGTCGGTGGGATCGAACTCCGCGAGCTGCGCCGCCTGATCGTCGTCGATCAGGTCGTGCTGTCGCAGATAGGCGGGAAGCTGCTCGACTTCCCGAGACGACTCCACCAGTCCGATGTCACCGTAGGCCCAGTGGACCCGGCGGCGCGCTCCGTCCGACACGACCGTGAGGATTCCGCTTCGCCGATCCCGCAGAATCTCCCCCAGAATCCTGGTGAGGGGAGTAACTTCCAGTCGATGCAGTTCCATGTCGAATCTCGAATCCTACACGAAACGGTTACGCGGAACAGCCGGCATTCGAGCAGTGTTAGCGGGGGCATGTCGAATCGGCTCAGCTCTTTCGTAGCGACTCTCGCCATCCTGGCCCCGCTGGCTCTTGCCCAGGCTCCGACCACCGAACACCTCGATCAGAAGCCGACGAGCGAGCAGCTCGCGAAATTCCTCGAGGCTCGTCTGGCCGCGTCTGAGGGCGACGCCGCCGTCGCTCTGGAGCTCTTCGATGAGTTGATCAGGAACGAGCCGGAAGATCCGGTCCTCCGCCTCGAGCGAGCTCAGGTGCTCTCGTCGATCGGCCGGCTCCGCGACGCCGAGCGCGATCTCGAGGTTGCCATCCGGATCGATCCGGCGTTCGCCGACGCCCGTAAACTCTACGGAAGGATTCTTCTCGATCGATCGAACAACGACCGGAGCAGGGTGGAGAAGGCGCTCGAACAGCTTTCGATCGCCTGGCAGACCAACCCCAACGACGTCTCCACCGGTCTGACCGTCGCCCAGATTCTCGGCGGACTCGGACGGGGAGAACAGGCGCTCGCGGTGCTCGAGGGGATCCTCGAACGCCTTCCGGACAATCGCACGGTCAACTACCAGTACGCGCAGGCGCTCCTCCAGCTCGACCGCGGAGCAGAGGCGATCGGTGCCCTCGAAATCGTCGTTCAACAGGATCCGCTCTACCCGCCCGCCGCCTACCAGCTGGTCGAGATCTACCAGCACGAGGGCCGCTGGAGTGAGGCGGCGGACCTCCTGACGAAGCTCACCGAGCTCGAGCCGGCCAACCAGGAGCTCGCGACCAGACGCGCACTCGCGCTTCTGCGCGCCAATCGAGCAGACGAAGCCAGGGCCGAGCTCGAGGCTCTCTCGTCCGAGAATCCGGAGGATCTCCGTCTCCGATTCCTGTTCGCCGAAGCGCTGTCCGACGTAGGAGAGCACCAGGAAGCGGAGAAAATCTACGGGGATCTGGTCCGGCTCCGAGGCGGTGATCCGGACTTCATGATCAGCTATGGCTTCAACCAGCTCAGGCTCGGCAAGCTCGATTCCGCGGAACGCCAGTTCGAGCGCGTCCTCAGTCTCCGAAACCTTCCTCCCGGCGTGCGGAATGTCGCCGCCACGCAGCTCGCATCGATCGCGCTCGAGCGAGGCGATGAAGAGGACGCACTCCGGAGAGCGCGCGGCGCGGTCTCGTCCGAAGGATCGACCAACCGCCAGGCACTCGCGATCGCTCTCGAGGTTTTCAGGAATCGGGAGAACTGGCAGGAAGCCATCGAGCTGATCCGTTCGAGAATGCGCGAGGAGCCCGACGCCGTCCACCTCACCGCGCGGCTCCTGCAGTTTCAGATTCTCTCGGGCGATGAGCGAGGCGCCGCGAAAACGGCGAATGAGCTCGTCGAGCACAGCGCCGATGCGTCGCTCTTTCCCGGGCAGATCTACGGCGAGCTCGAACGATGGGACGACGTCGTCGAGGCGGCGCGTCGCTCGGTCGAAAAATGGGGCGACACCGTCAGCGGATTGTTTCAGCTCGCCTCCGGTCTGGAGCGCGCCGGCAAGTTCGACGAATCCGTCGCGACGTTCCAGCGACTTCTCGCTTCGTATCCCGACCACAGCCCCTCGCAGAATTACCTCGGTTACATGTGGGCTGACAAAGGGGTTCACCTCGAGGAAGCGCTCGCGCTGATCCAGAAGGCTGTGGACAAGTACCCGCGCAATGGTGCGTACGTCGATTCTCTCGGATGGGTGCATTACCGGCTCGGGAATCTCGATCTCGCCGAGCGCTACATGCTCGACGCCGTCGAGCTCGTCGGTGATGATCCGGTTGTCCATCACCACCTCGCTGACGTCTTTTCGGCTCTCGGGAAGCTCGACCGCGCCGTCGATTCCTATCAGCATGCTCTCACCCTGGATCCGGAGGACCCGGCAGAGCTCCGCCAGAAGATCGAACGGCTGCGTGAAAAGATCGCCGCGAGGGAGCGATGAGCCGAACGCGACCGTCCCGGCCGCTCACACTTCTCCCCCTCGCCCTGCTCCTGGTCTCCGGCTGTGCTTCGGCTCCGCCATCATCGACGGCTGCGCGCACCTGGGAGGAATTGCTCTCCCGGCGCGAGACCTTCGAAGGGGCGCGCGGCCTGTCGGAGTTGACGCTGATCCAGCAACAGCGGCGGCGTCTCGACGTCACGTTCCTGCTCGATCCGCGCGGCCGGCTCGAGCTCTCCGTCATCTCCCCGTTCGGCACCCGCGTCGGAACGATCTTTCTCGAGAGTGGCGAGCTCGTCGTGGTGAATCGCGCCGCACGTCTCTACTGGGAAGGACGAGTGGACGAGCTCGGCGAGATCCTTCCGCTCGGAGGACTGCAGATTGAAGGGATCGGATTTCTCCTCGTGGGGCTCCCTCCGGAACCCAGCGGATGGACCACCTCGATTCCCGCGGAAGGCTTTCTCGAAGCGAGGCGTGGCGATCGGCGACTGCTCATTCATCCCGACGGAATTGCGAGCGCCGACATCGGCAATCCTCATACGGTCAAAGCACGCTTGAGTCTTCCCTCGAATCCGCCAACCCGCATCTCGATTCTCGACCCGGAAGACTCTGAGACCGCCATTGTCCAGCATGATCGGATCGAGTTCGCGCCGGTCGTCGTCGAGCGCCCCGCCATCGAGGATGGCTTCAGGCGAACGGCCAACTGGCTGGAAGTCATCGCCAGCAGATGAGGGTTGCATCACCGGCCAAGATCAACTGGCTCCTCAATGTTCTCGGGAGGAGAGCTGACGGTTTTCACGAGATCGAGACAATCTTTCAGACAATCGATCTGACGGATCATCTCGAATTCGAGCGGGCGGATTCCTTCAGTCTGAGCTCCGATGATCCCTCGCTGCCGATGGGGGAGAGAAACCTCATCTACCGGGCATGGAAAGAGGTTCACGATGTGACAGGCTGTCCTCCGGTTCGCGTGCACATCGAAAAGAGGATTCCTGCTGGCGGCGGCCTCGGCGGAGGCTCCTCCAACGCGGCCGCGACTATCCGGACGCTCGAGCAGATGTTCTCACTCGGCTTACGCTCCCACGAGTACCACGAGATCGCCGCGAGGCTCGGTTCCGACGTCCCTTTCTTTCTCGAGGGAGGAACCTGCTATGGACGCGGGCGGGGTGAAATCCTGGAGCGGCTTCCTTCGATGACCGACGGAACGCTTCTCCTCGTGATTCCCGACGAGAGAATCTCGACCGCCGAGGCGTACGAACGGCTCGCCCGGCCCATCGGAGAAATTCCTGCGATCGGCTTTTCCCGTGCAAATGAGATCGCCACGCGAGGCGTCGGCCCCTCTGCCGAAGAGCTGACCAACGATTTCGATGCCGTCGTGTTCGCCGAGCTCCCGGTGCTTCGTGACTACCGCGATCGTCTGCTCGATTGCGGAGCCGGCTGGGCGGGGATGTCCGGATCGGGATCGACGATCGTCGGGTGGTTTGCCGAAGAGTCGGTTCGCGAATCGGCGGAGTCGGTGATGGGCTCGGTGGTGAGAGTGGAAGCGGCGGCTCCCTCCGATGCTCGAGAATGAAAAAAGGACCGCCTTGCGGCGGTCCGGGTGATCGATCGGATGGAGCGGGAAACGGGACTCGAACCCGCGACTTCAACCTTGGCAAGGTTGCGCTCTACCAACTGAGCTATTCCCGCGCAGGAGCGGACGATTTTCGCCCGCCAGCGAACCCCGAGAACCCGGCGCTCGCGGGAAACTATTCCTGCCGGAAACGATCCGTCGAGATGCCGAGCTGAGACATTTTCCGGTACAGATGCGTGCGCTCCAACCCGAGGCTTTCGGCGGTCTTGCTGACGTTTCCGTCGTGCAGGCCGAGGCGCGCTTCGATCATCTCCCGCTCGAACCGATCGCGAGCATCTCGAAGGGTGAGGCCGTCGACCGAGCTGGGGGAGAGTGCCGAACGCATCGAGCCGAGATCGAGATCGCGGGCACGAATCTCCGAGGCGGGCACGAGGATGGTCAACCGCTCGATCAGATTGCGCAGCTCTCGCACGTTGCCCGGCCAGGAGTGGCGCTTCAGCGCATCGATCGCGTCGCTTGTGAGCGTCTTCGGCCGCTGTCCGGTCTCGGCTGCGAACCGTTCGAGAAAATGGCGGGCCAGAAGAACGATGTCGTCGCCGCGATCGCGCAGCGGCGGGACCTGCAGAGGCACGACGTTGACCCGGAAATAGAGATCCTGTCGGAAGCGGCCCTCCTCGATCTCCTTTTCGAGATTCTTGTTCGTCGCAGCGATGACCCTGACGTCGGTGCGGATGACGTCCTGGCCGCCGATCCGAAGGAACTCCTGCTCCTGAAGGACGCGGAGAACCTTCGCCTGTGTCTTCAGGCTCATGTCGCCGATCTCGTCGAGGAAGAGCGTTCCGCCGTCGGCGAGCTCGAACTTCCCCTTCCGGTCCTCGATCGCACCCGTGAACGAGCCCTTCCGGTGTCCGAACAGCTCCGACTCGATCAGCTCCTCGGGGATCGCGGCGCAATTGACGTCGATGAACGGCTCGTCGGACCGTTTCGATTCGCGATGCAGCGTCCGCGCGACGACTTCCTTGCCGCTGCCGTTCTCGCCGGTGATCAGAACGCGTGAGGACGTCGGGGCAGCCGCGTGCATCTGTTCGCGAAGCTTCCTGACCGGTGCGCTCTCGCCGATGAGAACCTCGTCGAGCGAGAGGTTCTGCTGCAGATGCGCCACCCGGTCGCGAAGCTTTCGAGTCGACAGCGCGTGCTGCACCGTCAGAATGACCCGGTCGAGCGAGAGCGGCTTCTCGAGAAAGTCGTAGGCTCCGAGACGCGTCGCCCGCACTGCCGTCTCGATCGTTCCGTGTCCGGAGATCACGATCACTGGCGGTGCCCCCTTCCGCGAGGAGATCTGCTCGAGAAGCGACAGCCCGTCGGCCCCGGGGAGCCAGACGTCGAGCATCAGGAGATCGAACATCCCCTTTCGGTACATCTGCAACCCTTCCTCCGCGGAGCCGGCCGTCTCGACGCTGTGTCCCTCGTCCTCGAGAATGTTGCCGAGCGTCGTCCGGATCGAGGGCTCGTCGTCGATGACCAGAATCTTTCCCATCTCTTGAAGAAGGATATAAGGATTTGAGGATGTAAGGATTTGAGGTGTGGACGAGGTGGACGACGTGGACCAAGTGGACGAGGTGGACGAGGTGGACGAGGTGGACGTGGACCAGTGGACGATGTGGACCTTTCAGCTCCACGCCGTCCTCAAACCTCAAACCTCAAACCTCCGTCAGCTCAGTCGCCACTCCTCCATCAGCTCAGCCGGAAGCTCTTTGAGGAACCGAGAGGGCTCGAGGATGACGTCCATCTGCCACCGGTCCTTGGTGAATCGCGGAAAGACGAGATGGAGCTCCTGCTTCGCCCGAGTGAGGCAGACGTAGAAGAGGCGGCGTTCCTCCTCGACTCCCGGGATCTCGAGCTCCACCGTGTCGCCGGGCTCGACGTCTGCCGGTACGAGCGCAGCGACCTCCGTCGAGACCGGCGAGCTCTTCGGTTTTTCGATCGTGACGAACTGGCTTTCCCTCATCGACCTGGCCGAAGGGAAGCGGCTCTCGTTGAGCCCGATCACGAATACGTTGCGCCACTCGAGCCCCTTCGCCTGATGAGCCGATGAGAGCACGACGCGCTCGTCCTCGTTTCCGGTGATCGCGCTGTCCTCGCCGGCGAGCGCCGTGCCGTCGAGAGTCAGCGATTCGAGGAAGATCCTGACGTCGTCCCACCCGGCAGCGTACTGCGCGAGCTGCTCGAGATCGTCGAGTCGCGCCGAGAAGTTCGCGAATTTCGATCGAACATAGTCCCTGTAGTCCTCCTCGACGATTTTCCGGATCGCGGCGGCGGGGTCGCTCTGCAGCCCGGAAGATGCGAGGGCGCCCAGGAGACGGCCTGCGCGCTCGAGGCTTCGTTTCGCGCCGCCGGAGCCGAGCGAGCCGGCCGAGGAAGTGAACTTCGAGATCGGGTCGCTGGCGGTCCCGATCTTGGACCAGACCGCCGACGCCGTTCGTTTTCCTACTTTCGGATAGAGCTCGAGCACCCGCCGCCAGGAGAGCTCGTCTCGCGGATTCACCGTGATCCGCAGATGTGCGACGACGTCCTTGATGTGCGCCTGTTCGAAGAACCGCACACCCGAGCGGATCTCGAACGGAATGTTTCGCCGCTGAAGCTCCATCTGAAGCTCCATCGCCTGGTAGTGCGACCGGTAGAGCACGGCGATCTCCGAGAGATCCTCTCCCTCGTCGCGCAGCTCGAGAATCCTCTGACCGACGAATCGAGCCTGCTCGAAAACATCCTCCGCCGGCACGAGTGCCGGAAGAGGTCCCTCTCCGCGGACCGCGATCAGCTCTTTCGGAAACTGATGGCGATTCATCGACAGTGATGCATTCGCAAGCTCGAGAATCTGCGGCGAGGAGCGATAGTTCTTCTCGAGTTTCAGCACCGCAGCGTCAGGATACCGAACCGGAAACGTGATCACGTTCTCGAACGATGCGCCTCGGAACGAGTAGATCGACTGGGCATCGTCGCCGACGACGACGAGGTTCCTTCGGACTGCGACCATCTCGTCGACGATTTTCGCCTGCAGCCGGTTGGTGTCCTGATACTCGTCGACGAGAACGTGCTCGAAGAGTCCCTGAAGCTCGAGAGTCCTTTCGTCGCCTCGTGCGAGAAGGTGCCACCAGTTGAGGAGAAGATCGTCGAAGTCCATCACGTTCGACTCCTTCTTCTTCTCCCGGTAGCGGCGAAAAACCGTGGCGATCTCCTCGGCATAGGAGAGAAAGTGTTCGTGATTCTTCGCAAGCTCGTCTTCGAGAAGGACTCCAGTGTTGATCATCCTCGAGTGGATCGCGTGGAGCACTTCTCCTTTCGGAAAGCGCCGCTCCAGCGTCGACACGCCCGCCTCCTCCACGACTGAGTCCATCAGTGTGCGGGCATCGTCCTCGTCGAGGATCGAGAAGTTCGAGCCGTAGCCGAGCGACTCGGCTCTCGGTCGGATGATCCGGTTGCCCATGGAGTGAAACGTTCCGCCCTGGATCTGGCGGCCGTCACCGCCGACGAGATCCTCGACCCGACGCAGCATCTCCCGTGCTGCCTTGTTCGTGAAGGTGAGGAGGAGGATGGAGGAAGGCCGGGTGCCGTCCTCGATCAGCCTGGAGACGCGGTAGGTGAGGGCGCGCGTTTTGCCGCTGCCGGCACCCGCGATGACGAGAACCGGGCCCCGTCCCGCCTCGACCACCGCGAGCTGCTCCTCGTTGAGCTCCTCGTGGTATCGGACGAGATATTCGCCGCGCCGGGGTGTCTTGTCGAGCTTGTACGTGCGGACCATGGTCGGAAAAGCAGGATTCAGGATTCAGGATCCAGGATCCAGGAAAAGCAGGAGCCAGGATTCAGGATCCAGGATTCAGGAAAAGCAGGATTCAGGATACTGAATTCTGTCCCTCCATAATGACCGCGATCGTCCTCATGACGCTGTTTCCCGAGGGCACAGGAACCGGAGAGTCGGAAGCCGGTGACGGCGTCGGTGATTTCAAAACCAAGCCTCGCCTCGCGGCGCGGTGCATGGAGTTTCGGTCCGTTCGAGCCGCCGCTTCTCGCTGGATCCTGGCTCCTGAATCCTGGCTCCTGCTTCACTCGGGCTGCGGCGCGTGCCCGCGCCGGCGCGCAAAGCCGAGGATCGCGAATGCGGTCGCGAGCGCGAACAGACCGGCCCGGACATCGAACACCGCCCACCCGCCGAAGTCGAGCGCGGTCGCCACGATGCCGGCGAGAATGGCCGGGCAGAGGGCGAGCATCAGCTCGACCGGAACCGCCCGGACCCGGCCGCGCTTCACCAGCCGCGACAGCCCGAACGCGATCAACCCCGCGGCAACCCAGGTGAGGAAACCCATGCGGCCAATTGTATGAGAAGCAGGATTCAGGAAGCAGGATTCAGGAGCCAGGGATGTGAGATTTGAGGAGAGGATATGAGGATGTGAGGTTGGAAAGCTTCACCCCCGTGTCATCCTTGAGGATGACGAGGTGAGAGATCGAGCGTACCGACTCGAATCTACCCTCTTCTTGCCCTGACCCCTGGATCCTGGCTCCTGAACCCTGCTTCTCCTGGATCCTGGCTCCTGAATCCTGGCTCCTGCTTCTAAAACGGCCAGATCCGGTCCCACGTCCTCGCGAACCATCCGGCGCGTTCGACGTCGCTGGCCGCGAGCGCGGGGGCCTTTGCCACAGGCTGACCGTCTTTCTTCACGATGATCCAGCCGACCTGTTGCCCCTTCCGGATCGGTGCGGTCGGGGTCGAGCCACTCACCGAGACCTTGTAGCCGCTCCTGCCGTTTCGTTCGCTCAGGATTTTCACGTCCTCACCGGCGATCACTCCGACGACGTCGCGCGTTCCTCCGCGCACCGGCACATTCGCGGCCATCGACTTTCCATTTGCCACCAGCGTTCGCTTTTCGTACTTGCGAAACGCCTCGTTGAAGAGTGCGGCCGCGCTGTCGAAGTTGTCCGCTTTGATCTTCGAGCCGACGACGACGGCGACGAGCTCGAGGTCTCCGCGCTTTGCGGAGGCAGTCACGCAGAATCCGGCCTTGTCGTGGAATCCGGTCTTGATGCCGGTCGCCTCGGGGTAATTGCGAATGAGGTGATTCGGGTTGTACATGATGAATTTGCCGTCGCGGAAGGGCATCTCCTGGGTCACGGCGAGCTTTTGCATCCTCGGATGCTTCATCAACTCCGCGCCGAGAATCGCCAGATCCCAGGGGCTGCTCATGTCGTCCTTCTCGCCACGGTCGGGAAGCCCGTGCGGGCTGTGAAACTCCGTTTCCTCGAGCCCCATCTCCTTCGCCTTGTCATTCATCATCTGGACGAAGTGCTCGCGACTGCCGCCGATTTTCTCGGCCAGAGCCATCGCGGCGTCATTGGCCGAGTGAACCATCGTCGCCGCGACGAGATCCTCGACGGAAAAGGTTTCGTTGTGCGCCAGGTAGACCTGCGAGCCTCCCATCTTCGAGGCGTTCGCGCTCACGGTGACGGGAGTCGTCCAGTCGAGCCGGCCCGCCTCGATCTCCTCGAGAGTGATCAGGAGGGTCATCATCTTGGTCATCGACGCGATCGGGACCATCGTGTGCGCGTTCTCCTCGAGCAGGACGGTCCGCGTTTCCGGTTCCATGACGATTGCGCCGGTGTAGGGGGGCGGCGCCTGCGCGAAGGCAGCTACCGCGGATATACAACTCACCACAAACGAGGTTAATCGCTTGATCATGTCGACCTCCCGGTCTCGGTCAGGCTTGCCGGCTACGTTTGGAAGCTCTGGAGACCGATGTCATGGTCGTCCACTCGAGCTGATTGAGGACGACGCTTTCCTGATCTTCAGGCCACAGATTCTCGGGAACGTAATAGAAGCCATCACCGAGTACCCGGGCTTTCGAGGCGAGGTCGCGCATGCTCTTGCACAGTCCTTTTCGTCCCCGGAGCGCCTTTCGCTCGATGGTCGTTCCTGTCCGTTCCCCGATTCCCTGAAAGATATTCACTTCCGCGCACATCGAATTTACGAGGCTCATCGCCGTTTGACAGACGCAAGATCGTTGCCGACGGCATGACGGTTGAACCGGACGGGCCCCTGAATGGAACCGAAACTCACGCAGAGGCTCGACTGGAAAAGTCTCTGGAGACTCATCAGAGAGGCGTGGGCCGACTTCCGGGACGACAACGCCCAGCAGTTCGCCGCTGCCGTGGCATTCTTCACGATTCTCTCGCTCGCTCCGCTCCTGATTCTCGCGATCGCCCTTGCCGGCATCTTCTACGGACGGGAAGCCGCGCGAGGTGGAATCGTTGCCGAGCTCTCCCAGTACGTCGGGAATGAAGCTGCACGCGCGATCCAGTCTCTCGTGGCCAACGCCGGAAGCGGTGACGGCAGCGTTTTCGCCAGCGTCCTCGGGTTCGCTGCCCTCGCCTGGGGCGCCTCCCGGATCTTTCATCAGCTCCGGATCGCACTGAACGAGATCCTCGACATCGAGGAGAAACAGCGAACCGGATTCGTTGCGGCAATTCGAGACAGGCTCGTCGCGATCGCCGGCGTGGTGGTGATCGGTCTGATTCTCCTTTCCGCCGTGGTGATCAATGCCGCGCTGTCCCGACTGAAAGACATCATCCCTTTCGATATCCCCGGCGGACCCTACCTCTGGCAGACGGTCAGCTTCGTTCTTTCGCTCGCTCTCGTCCTCCTGACCTTCACTCTCATCTTCCGCTACCTTCCGGACGAGCGGATTCCCTGGCGAGTCGCGGGGATCGGCGCGGCGTTCACGACGGTTCTCTTCGTTCTCGGGCAGGTGCTGATCACCCTCTACCTCAGCATCAGCGACATCGGCTCGAGCTTTGGGGCCGGCGGTTCCCTGATCGTCCTCATCCTCTGGATCTACTACTCCTCTTCGATCTTTTTCTTCGGCGCTGAGCTGATGGAAGTCATCCAGAAGGGGGGCCCGGGGGCGAGCCGTATCAGGAGTCAGGAACCAGGAGCCAGGAGCCAGGAGCCAGGATTCAGGAGCCAGGAGACAGGAGACAAGGATTCAGGATCCAGCGAAAAACAGGATCGTGCGCCAGACCGCTCCTCCTCCGGACGAGTCGCGACTTTTGGCATCGCCGGAGCCACCGGCTGCCTCGGGCTCATCCTGGGCGGCGTCGCGACCGTCACCGGTGGGGCTTTGATGGCGATCCGTTCAATTCTCCGGCGCTTCTGGCGGCCCCGATGACGTTCACTCGTCATCCCCAACGATGCGGGCGATGTGCATTCCAGGATACGAGTCGTCAGGCTTTTGAACAGGTCGGCACAATGAATAAAAATCAATCCTCCGTTTCGCCGCTGCGACGCGCGCCAGAGTCATTTCCGGCGATCGCACGTGGCACTTAAACTCTTTGGATTCAGTGATCTAAGTAAATCGCACACGACCGTGTGCAGATCGCTCCGGAGGGCCACCTCGCAGCACTTCAGCCATTTTTCACAACGAATTCCACAGTTTTTTCCACAGTTTCTGTGTAAACTCGAACGCACCCTTCCGGAGTACTTCCGGTGAACTTTTTGTAAAGTCCACAACGGTCGAAGGTTGTCCTTCGAGTCGCCCCGCATCGACGACCAGATCCGCCTCCGACAGAAGCGGATCGCCATCGTCCGGAAGAACGAGACTCGGTGGTTCGGCGCGTCGATTGAGGCTGGTCGAAGCGAGCGGTCCGGTCCGCCGCAGAAGCTTGCGGAGCCAGGCGAGGTCAGGGATGCGGACCCCGAGCGAAAATCCGCCGCCGGATACGGGCAGCGGTCTGGAGATCGGGAGGATCGCTGTAAGGGGAGCGGGCCAGATCGTGTCGAGCGCGGCGAGAGTCCGCGCGTCGGCCCTGACGCCGAGGCGATCGAGATCGGCCAGCGATTCACCCAGGACGAGCAGCGGCTGGCGCTCGTCGCGACTCTTCATTCTGTAGATCCTTTCGACCGCCTCGCCATCCCACGGCACCGCGTGATAGCCGTACACAGTATCGGTGGGAAGGACCCCGACACTCGAGCGGTCGAAGACCGCGGCGACTTCTTCGATCCAGTCATCCGGTGGCGGATCGACGAGTCGAACGCGTTTCATCGGTTTGCCGGAGCGGCCGGCCGGGAAGATCGCCTGGTTTTCGGTGTGGCAAGTCCGAGCAGCTCTCGCGCGTGAGTGCGCGCGGACTCGGTGATCGATTCTCCGG
The DNA here is from genome assembly GCA_019347945.1 of Acidobacteriota bacterium. Lineage (NCBI taxonomy): Bacteria > Pseudomonadati > Acidobacteriota > Acidobacteriota bacterium. Next base: position 52,726 of record JAHWKK010000024.1, read on the forward strand.
CGAGCATTCGTGCGACTTCTTCGACCCGCTCGGCCTCGTCGTCGAGGACTCGGATCGTCGCGCGCGTTCGCGATCCTTCGATCTCCTTCGCAACCGAGAAGTGCCTCGAACCTGCCGCGGCGATCTGGGGAAGATGGGTCACGCAGATGACCTGGAAACGGTGGCTCAACCGCGCGAGCTTTTTTGCGACGACGTCGGCGACGCGTCCGCCGACGCCGGCGTCGATCTCGTCGAAGATGAGGGTCGTCGAGGTGGCACCGCTCTGTCGTTCCGCGAGCGCGGCGGCCACGGCGAGCTGGATTCTCGCGAGCTCGCCGCCCGATGCGGTCTTCTCTATCGTCTTGAACGGCTCGCCGGGATTCGGCGCGACGAACATGGTGACCTGGTCATAGCCCTCCGGACCGAACGCCACCGGCTCGTCCTCGATCGAGAGCCGTGAATCTTTCCGTGAGCTGGTGGACACTTCGAGCTTCACGCGTGTGGACGCCATGGCGAGCTCGTGGAGCTGCGTTTCGATCGCGCGGCTCAGCTCGCCGGCGGCGGCCTTCCGCCGTGCCGAAATCTCCGCGGCGACCGCTTGCCACTCTTCGAATGCCTTCTTCTCTCGCTGGGCCCCGGAGTCGACCGAGGCTTCCCAGTCCTCGAGCTCGGCAAGCTCGCTGCGGAGCGTCGAAAGATGTGCCACGAGCTCGCTCGAGCTCATCGCGTACTTCCGCTCGAGCCGCTCGATCAGAGCGAGCCGGCTTTCGACTTCCTCGAGCCGTTCGGGGTCGTTGCGAAGATCGGAAGAGATCGATGCGATCTCGCGAGCGAGCTCCTCGAGCCTGATGAGAAGCTCGTTCAGCTCGCGGTCGATCGGATCGAGCAGCTCGACCTTTCGCGCGAGCGGCGCGATGCGCTCGTTTGAGCGCCCGAGCAGCGAAACGGCCGAATCATCCCCCTCGGAGATCCACTCGAGCGCGAGATTGGTCGCCTCCGCGAGATCGTTCGAATGCGCGAGGATCGAGCGCTCCGATACGAGCTGTTCCTTCTCGTCCTCGCTGATCGACGCCTGCTCGAGCTCCCGTATCTGGAACTGCAGCATGTCGGTCCTCTGCGCCCGGTTGCTCGCCGCCGCGCGGATCCGGTCGAGCTCGTCCCGGCTTCGGGTCCATTCGTCGTACAGTTCGCGGCTTTGCGCGAGCAGGCGCTGATTGCCGGCCCACTCGTCGAGCATCTCCCGGTGCGAACGGCCGCCGACCTTCGAGATCGACTGATTCTGGCCATGGACCTCCATCAGATCCTCGAGCGTGCGCACGAGATCGCGAATCGTCACGATCGTCCCGTTGACCTGTGCGCGGCCGCGGCCATTGGTCGAGATCTCCCGCCGGATCACGAGCTCGACCGGTTCGCCCTCGCTCCCTTCCGCCTCGATCGACAGCTCTTCGAGTAGTGGGCGGATCGACGCCGGTGCGAAAACGATCGCCTGAACCGTGAGCTTCTCCTCCCCCGATCGAATCAGCTCGGTCGAGCCGCGGGCGCCCGAGAGAAACTGGAGCGAATCGATCAGAAGGCTCTTTCCCGCTCCCGTCTCGCCGGTGAGGACGTTGAGCCCCTCTCCCGGTTCGATTTCCGCCCGGTCGACGATCGCGAGATTGCCGATTCGAAGATAACTGATCACCGCTCGAAGCATAGCGGATGACGCAGGGATCAGGGATCAGGGATTAGGGATTAGGGATCAGGGATCAGGGATCAGGAGCCAGGATTCAGGATCCAGGAGCCAGGGTCTCCGGTCTGATGTAAAGGATGTCTCCGGCTGTTACCCCCTGACCCCTGATTCCTGCTTTTCCTGATCCCTAATGCCTGACCCGTGATCCCTGTCTCCTGGCTCCTGTCTCCTGAATCCTGTCTCCTGACCCCTAATCCCTGCTTCTAATCGAAATACCTCCCGCTCCCGAGGCGTTGAACGGGCTCGCGGGCGGAGCCGGAAAGGCGGAGTCATGAGCTTCATCAATTTCGAAGAGATCGCCGAGAAGGGCCCCCAGCGCTACCACGAGACCATCACCATTCCTCCCGACCGGCTCGATGCCGACGAGGTGGAAGGGCCGGTCGAGGTCGTCGCCGAGCTGGAGGGGAAGCGGTCCGACTATCCGGACGAGTTCCTCGTCAGCGGGGTGCTCGAGATCAAGGGCGAGCTGGTATGCGCGCGCTGTCTCGATCCGATCCCGTTGAAGGGGAAGTCGGAGTTCGAGGTACGATACGCACCGCGACCCGAGGCGGAAGGCCATCATGACGAGGTCGAGATCGCCCAGGGGGACCTCGACGTCGAGTATTACGCGGAGCCCAGGATCGAGATCGAAGACCTGGTCGCCGAGCAGATCGGGCTGGCATTGCCGATGAAGCCGCTTTGCCGCGAGGAATGTCGCGGCCTCTGCGGCAGTTGCGGTGCGAGCCTCAATGACGAGGAATGTGCCTGCGAGTCCGAAACGATGGACGCGCGTTGGGAAGCACTCAGGAAGATTCGAGAAACCCTCGAATGAACAGGGAGTAAGGAAATGCCGAATCCGAAACGAAGACATTCGAAAGCCCGGACACGCTCGCGCCGTGCGCACGACGCGCTGACCACCAGGTCGCTGTCGACCTGCCCGAACTGCCACGAGGCGAAGCTGCCGCATCGCGTCTGCCCGAAGTGCGGGTTCTACAAGGGCCGTGAAGTCATCGAGGTCAAGGACGCGCAGTTTTAACCCCCGGTCAGGAAACCTCAACCGGTGACCGCCTCAGTTTCTCAGGTTCGACCGATTGCCATCGATGCGATGGGTGGCGATCACGCACCTGAAGAAATCGTCCACGGCGCGATCCTCGCCGCGACCACCGATCAGATCCCCGTCATCCTGACCGGCGACGAAGCGAAGCTCCGCAGCATCGCCGGATCCAGGCTTTCCCCGCTCATCGAGATCGTCCACGCCGACGAGGTCATCGCCATGGACGACTCCTCCATCCGTTCGATTCTCCGCAAGCGCGGCTCGTCGATTCACGTCGCCGCCGGACTGGTCACCGAAGGCCGCGCGGGAGCGTTCGTTTCCGCCGGCAACACCCCCGCGATCTGGACCATTGCACGCCGCCTCCTTCGAATGGTCGAAGGGGTCGACCGGCCCGCGCTCGTCGCGGTCATCCCCCGTCTGGAGGGATTCACCGTCTTTCTCGACGTCGGCGCGAATGTCGACTCACGCCCTCACAATCTCCGGGAGTTCGCAGTCATGGGTGACCTCTATGCCCAGACGCTGATGGGGATCGACAATCCGCGGATCGGCCTTCTCTCCAACGGCGAGGAGTCAGGCAAGGGGAACGTCCTCACCAAGGAGACCTTCCACGTCCTCGGTGCCACCGGAATCAATTTCGCGGGCAATGCCGAGGGAAACGATCTGTTCAGCGGGGACTTTGACGTGATCGTCACGGACGGTTTCATCGGCAACGTCGTCCTCAAGGCGTGCGAGTCGCTTGCCGAGTCGATGATCTCTGCGATCCGGCAGGAGCTCGAACGCTCGCTGCGCGGACAGATCGGAGGGCTTCTCGCGAAGCCGGCCTTGAAGGGTCTCAAGAAACGGATCGACTACGCCGAGTACGGCGGTGCACCTCTTCTCGGAGTTCAGGGCGGCTGCATCATCTGTCACGGCCGGTCGGATCGTCGGGCGATCCGGAACGCGATCCGTGTCGCGCACGACTTCGTCGCGCTCCGCGTCAACGAAAAAATCCGTGAGCGGATCGGAACGCTTCACACCGAGGAGCGCGCCGAGGGTCTCGACGACGGGTCCGGAAAGGTCGCAGCGGTCGAATGAAAACGTACGCGTTCGTCTTCCCGGGACAGGGAAGCCAGAAGCCGGGCATGGGGAAAGATCTCCATGACGAATTCAGCGAGGCGCGGGAGGTCTTCGAAGAAGCGGACGAAGCGCTCGGCCGCTCGATCAGCGACATCTGTTTCGACGGGAGCGAATCGGATCTCGCGCTGACCGAGAATACGCAGCCGGCGATCCTGACGGTGTCGAGTGCCTTCATGGCCGTCATCGCGAAACGGTCCGAAGTCCGGCCCTCACTCGTCGCCGGCCACTCGCTCGGCGAGTACAGCGCGGTCTGCGCCGCGGGCGGACTCCACCCGGCAGAGGCGGCGGCGATCGTCCAGCTTCGCGGCCGGTTCATGCAGAAAGCCGTTCCCCCGGGCGAGGGCGCCATGGCCGCGATCCTCGGAGCCGAGCCGGACGCCGTCGAGCGTCTCTGCGAAGCCGCTTCGGGCGGAGATGTCCTCTCGCCGGCCAACATGAACGCCCCCGGCCAGATCGTGATCGCCGGGACGAAGGAAGCAGTCGATCGCGCGGTGGCCATCGCGCGGGACTTCGGCGCGCGACGAGCCGTCACCCTTCCGGTATCCGCTCCGTTCCATTGCGGGCTGATGGCTCCCGCGGAAGAACAGCTCGTGCCGGTCCTTCGCGACGCCGGGTTCACGGATCTCGAGGTTCCACTCGTCCGCAACTACGACGCCCGCGAGGTTCGAAAAGCGGAGGACGTTCGCGAAGGTCTCGTGCATCAGGTGGTCGCTCCGGTTCGGTGGATCGAATCGGTCCGCGCGATGATCGCCGCCGGTGCGACGACCTTCGTCGAGATCGGGCCGGGGAACGTACTGACCGGTCTGATCAAGAAAATCGACCCCTCGATCGATACGATCACAGTCAACGACGCGGAGAGCCTTCGAGCATTCATCGGCCAGGAAACGGGAGGAGCGGAATGAAAATCGATCTCAGCGGAAAGACGGCGCTCGTGACGGGCGCTTCACGCGGCATCGGCGAAGCGATCGCATTGCGGCTCGGCGAAGCGGGCGCGAACGTACTCTGCGCGGCGCGAACCATCGATGCCGTCAAGAAGGTCGCGGAGTCGATTCGCGGCGCCGGTGGAAAGGCGAGCGGAGTCGAGCTCGACATCTCCGCTGACGACGCTCAGGCGAAAGTCGAGAAGCTGATCGAGGAAAACACGAGCATCGACATTCTCGTCAACAACGCCGGGGTCACGGCCGACAATCTCTTTCTCCGGATGACGGCGGAGCAGTGGGATCAGGTGATGGACGTCAACGTCGACTCGCTCTTCTCGATCACGCAGGCGGTCGTGAAGAAGATGATCCGGACGCGCTGGGGACGCATCATCAACATCTCGTCGGTCGTCGGTCTGACGGGCAACCCGGGGCAGGTCAATTACGCGGCGTCGAAGTCGGCGATCATAGGATTCACCAAAGCGCTCGCGCTCGAGATCGCGAGCCGCAACATCACGGTCAATGCAATCGCGCCCGGTTTCATCCGGACGGCGATGACGGATCAGATGACCGAGGACGCTCGCAAGGGGATGGAGGGGCGGATCGCCTCCCGCCGCCTCGGAGAAGTCGACGACATCGCTTTCGCGACCGTCTTTCTCGCTTCGGAACAGGCGTCCTACATTACCGGCACGGTGTTGAATGTGAGTGGCGGGCTGGCGACGGTGTGAGAGAAGCAGGGATCAGGGAAAGAAGCAGGGATCAGGGGTCAGGAATCAGGGATCAGGTAAGGCGTGCTGACTCGCCTGCACCGTCCCCGAACTTGCGCGATGACGCACATCACCGGGAGGGCGAGGCGCCTGCCGAGCCGCCCCGTCACGAGCTCCCGCAATGTCGCCCTCCCGGCGCACCGTCACAAACTTGGGCGATTCGAACACTCGTCATCCTGAGCCCGGCGAAGCGCGGGCGAAGGATCTTCTATGAGTAGGCCATGTCAAGCCCCCCGGGTTTTGTCTTTGTTTTTTTGTCAGCTCAACGAGCCGTCTCGGCTTCTTCTATACGCACTCGAGGTGCAGAGGGAGATCCTGAA